>JAJAZE010000174.1 GCA_026785925.1 Pyrinomonadaceae bacterium | reverse complement strand
GTTAAATAAAGCGTCTGAGTGGTGCCGACATATATTCTTTCGGAGTCTTTCGGGTCAATCGTGATCGAACTAATCGGAACCGCTTCGGCAATATGTTTTGGAGTAATACCGTTGGTTTTCTGCCAAGTTTCGCCGCCGTCGCGCGAGACAATCACGCCGGAAATCGCCGTGCCGACCCAGATTGTTTCCGGTTGCTGCGGCGAAGTGTTAATGACGAAAACGCTTTCGCTGATGCCTTCGCCGAAGGATAATTTTTCCCAGCCTTTAGTTAAGTCGTAAGTTCGATAAACTCCTTTATCGGTTCCGGCGAGAATTCCGTTTTTGCCATCTTCGGTGCGGGCGAGAACTTTGATTTTTTCGCCGAGTGCCGGAATCAAAATTGGTGCGTTCGGGTCAATGACAATTGTTTCTTGCTTGACGACCACCGGAGTTTTCGATTTAACGGTGCGTCCTTTCGCAGTTCGTTTAACCGGTTTCTTAGCCGGCACAGGCTTCGGCGGCAGCAATTGAGTCCAGTTCATTCCCCGGTCGGTCGAGCGAAACATTCCGGTATTGGTTCCCATATAAAGCGTGTTCGGGTTGACACGATCCTGGAGGAGCGCAAACGGAGCAACGCGGGCAATGTCGAGATTTTTTGCCTGCTGCCAGGTTGTGCCGCCATCGCTGCTGATGAAAAAGAAACCGCCGCCGGTCGCCGTGTTCTGCGTCGTCGCATACAAGCGATTGGAGTTTTCCAAATCAACCGTCACCGAATAGGTAAAACGGCTGGTAAAATTATCGTTGGTCGGATTAAAACTTTTACCGCCGTCATTAGAAACCATCACGCCGTAATTATTCGTTCCGATAAAAACGCGGTCAGGATTCTCTGGATGAACGGCAATTGAATTGATCTCCAAATTCCGCTGGGTCGTCATCAACCAACTTTTGCCTTTGTCGGATGTCATCCAAAAACCCTCGGTCGTCGCGGCGAAAATGGTTCCGGGTCGGGATGGATGCTGCAAAATATCTCTCGTGCGGCGCGATTGCGAAGGAATTCCTTGAATCTTCGACCATTTCTCGCCTTCATTGACCGATTCGTAAATGCCGCTGCAAGCCGATGCGACGATGTGATCGGGATTTTCTTTGTCAATCGTGATGGCGAAAACATCAGAATCGTCAATCATTCCATCTTTGATCAGCCGCCAGTTTTTTCCGGCATCGGTTGTTTTATAAGCGCGCCACCACGTTCCGGCGTAGATCGTGTTGGTGTTGCGCGGATCAACCGCCAATGAACCGACGTTAATCGGCATTGTTGCTGAATCTATCTTGGTCCAGTCGTCGCCGGAATTTTTCGACATCCAAACGCCGTTCGTCGTGCCGACCAAAATAACATTCGGGTCAAACGAAGACTGCACCATCGAATGAATCGCCTGCTGGCTGAGTTCTTTAGCTTCTTTCCAGGTTGCGCCGCCGTCGGTCGTCTTGAAAAAACCGCCGGCGCGATTGTGTTTGTGACCGGAAGTGTAAATCATCTTAGAGTCGCGCACATCAACCATCAATTGATCGAGAACCAATTGCGGACGATTCAGATTTGCCAGTAATCGCCAGGTTTGTCCGCCGTCCGCCGACGTGTGAATCTGACCGTCGAGTGTGCTGATATACAACCGATTTTTGTCTTTCGGGTCAACGGCAACGACGCGCACGTCGCCGCCGCTCGGTCCGACGATGTTCCAATCGCCGAACTTGCTCAGTTCGTTGCTGTTTTCGATGGCGAACAAAGCACTCTGACTCAAAAAAAGCATAGCCAAAGCCGCCAACAAAGTATTGAACCTCAAACCGATTCCGCGTCCAATTTTAGTATTCATATTTAGAATTTCGACTGATTTAAAATGACTTCTTAGAAACTTTGCGTTATGAATTAACGACCGCGTTCTAAGATGATAGAAACATTACAGATTGTTGCATTCAAAACATTTTTTTTTGGAAATGATTTAATTGAAGATGTCTTGATTCGAGCGCACGAAAAAGACAGTTTTTATTCTACACACAAATCTTAATTAAGCAATCTTTTTTCGATTCGGACTTTTAAAAAACATAAACGAGTAATGTTTTGTAAAAAACATTACTCGTTTAAGAAAGTTACATCTCAATTAAGATGTAGAAGTTTAACTACGGAGTCGGAGCGGTGGCACCAGCCGGAACAAGAATCAATCTCGTTCTCAAATCTGCACCTTCGCCTCTGACGATGGTAATTCTGCTGGCATCGAAGTTGCGGAAAGCGATGTGATTTCTAATCAGCGTTTCGCGTTTCGCCACATCTCTAGCTTTACCATAATTGATGATTAAACCATTAGCAGACGGATTGTTTTGCAGTCTGCTGAAGAAGTTATCGAGTCTGCCTCGAACTTCGTCGTTCGGAAGAACTCCGAAATCATCAATCTCTTCCGGTATTGGTGTGGTGGTAATAATACCGGTCTCCGAAGCCTCTCTAAGACATTCCTCGCAAACGCCGCCGATTTTGACGGTTGCCGTCACATTGCCGCCAGCCATTTCAGGTGTAGTGGCAACTCTGATAACCGGCGTTCCCTGACCTTCGGTAATCGTTCCGTTTGAAACAGTCCAGTCGTAGGTAACGGTTTCGCCCGTGCCGCCGCTGACGTTTGCCGTAAAGGTCATCGTTTCGCCCGGAGCAGTTGATCCTGCCGGACCGGTGACGGAAAGCGTCGGACATTCACAAACTTTGATACAGTCACACGCTTCTACCGTAATCGTTCTGGTTTGCGTTTTGCCGCAAACACCGCAGCTATCGTCAACACCGGCGGTAATCGTGTAAGTTCCGGGTTGTGCGCCCGTCAAATCCCACGAAACATTTGCGCCCTGTCCAACGATGCGTCCGCCTGAAACCGTGTAGTTATAGGTTAAAACATCGCCTTCCGGGTCAACTGCCGTGGTCGTCACGTTAGCTGCCATATCATCGCTGCAAGTCGTTCCTTCACGCGCTCTGAAACCTGGAGGGCAACGTCCGGTGATTCTGGTTTCGCCGAGATCGAGATTGGTCACATCGGCGGGTTTGTTCAGCGTTTCACGTTTGCGTTCGTTGCGTCGTCCGGCTGTCACCTGGAAAATAAATCCGTGCGGGTCGCCTGACGTTTGGAAACCAGGAGGAATGCCGTTAAACGAACTGGTGAATGAACCGCCGCCGACACCTGTCACATTAACTGTGTTTCTGAAAGTCGTGTCATCAAAACTCTCTTCATTCTGCTGATTGACGTGATAGCGATAAGCAGCACCTAAACTGATGTAACGGGTCGGGTAGAATCGAACGCCGCCGATAGCATCAAGCGGGCTGTTTTCAAAAGCATTCGGAGTTCTTCCGCCGACATACTGCGTCGAGCGAAATTCCAGAATCGGCTGAAAATATCGATTGATCGGAAAATCCACACCGATTCCGGCAAGGACTTCATCCCCGCGATCCAAGAGAGTGAAATCTCCTGCCGGAAATTGAGTTTTAATATCCGCATTATAGATGTATCCGAGGTTGGCGGAAATATTGATATGCTTGCTGAGCCGAGCATCGGCGAAAGCAACCAAACCAAAGTCACCGCGATTTCCGCCCGGACTGGCTCCGCGCTGTAACTGGTTAAAACCTTTAAAGTTATTAGCAGTGTCAGCGTAAAAACGATAAAACGGAATCAAACCGATGCCGTATGGATTGTTGGGACCAGTGAACCGAATTTTCGTTCCGACCGTAAAAGTGTTGAACGCCGATTCGCCGTATGTTCGATTGATGAACGGAGCGTCCGGCAGATAACTCGGCACGGTCGTGAAAGAAGTCGGCGTTACAGTTGTGCTGCCGCCGATTGTAATTGTAGTTGTTCGTAAAACCACGCCCGGTAAGATACTGCCGTAGACCGAACCGACACCCGGAAAGTTATCAGCACCGTTACCACCGCTAACCACTGGCGAACCAATAAAGCTCAGTGCTGTTGGAACGGTCGTGCGTCCACCGACAAACGGAAATTGAACAAATCCCTGTCTGTTGCGAAAAACCGGCTGACCGGCAAAAGCACCGGTTCCCAAGACAATTGCCGGCGGGGTTCCGAAGAAAGTGCCGTCTCTAAGCTGCGAGTTCGGCAAGTAAAAACTTGAAAGATTACGCGGCGAGTTCACTTTGACACCGCGATAAGCGTCCGTGTTGAAGAACAATTCGATATAATCGTTCACGCCAACCTGAAAGCTGATCGGAATTTCGTTAATATCAACATTGCCGGGATCGCGGTCATAGTTACTCCACGCCGCACTAAAGGTGAACTCACCCGCTCTCAGGGTTTGTCCGTCATAAATTGTAAAAAGTCCGGTCGGACCTCCCGGAGGACCACCGGTACCAACTGTTGGTGCGGTGTTTCTCGGGTCATCTGCCGACCTTAAAGTTTGCGCTGACATAGTAAAAGCTAATGTCAGTATCGTAAGCACTAATATAAACGCGTTTTTAGCGAGTTTCATTACATTCCTCCGCCGAAAATAATTTTAAAATTTAAATTTCAATTGTAACTTTTGAGACTTCCGTCAAGAAAGTCCTGTTCAAAGCTACTCAATTATTACATACACTTAGAAACTTTCAAACATAAATTGTAAAAAAGTTTCCGCATAATCAATAAAAAAGTCGTAAATTCTTCAAAAGCACTCAGCCGCAAAATCTTAAAAAAGATTTCAAAGCCCATTTACAACTTCGTAAAACATTACTTTATCTTGATTGGAAAAGCAAATGTTTTAAATTAATCACTCGATTTTGTTACGCATAAATGCCGCGCATTTTCGTATCGAATGCCACGCGGTCAATCGCCAGCATATAGGCGGCGGTGCGCGTATCAACATTATGCAGTTCGGCGAGATTGCTCAATTCAATAAAGCTCGCCACCATTTTCTCTTCCAATCGTTGATTTACTTCGTCTTCTCTCCAGAAATATCCCATCCTGTCCTGCACCCATTCAAAGTAGGAAACGGTCACGCCGCCGGCGTTTGCCAAAATGTCCGGGATTACGAAAATCCCTTTATCGTGCAGGATTTTATCCGCTTTCGGGGTCGTCGGTCCATTGGCTCCTTCGGCTAGAATTTTGCATTTGATGCGGTCGGCGTTCTCCGATGTAATTTGATTTTCCGTCGCGCACGGAGCCAGCACGTCGCATTCGATTTCCAGCAGTTCGCTGTTGGAAACGTAATCGCCTTCCGTGTAGCCTTCGAGAGTTTTGTTCGCCTGGATATAACTCAAAACCTTTGGAATATCAAGCCCGGCGGCATTGTGAACGCCGCCGCTGACATCCGAAAGAGCGGTTACTTTATAGCCCAGTTCGTACATCAATTGTGCGCCGATGCCGCCGACGTTGCCCGAACCCTGAACGACGACCGATGTTTGCTGCGGCGTTAACTTGAATCTTTTAATAGCTTCGTTGACGCAAAATAAAACGCCGCGTCCGGTAGCTTCGCGTCGTCCGAGCGAGCCGCCGAGGGCGACCGGTTTGCCGGTCACGACCGCATTGACGGTGTAGCCTTTGTGCATCGAATAGGTGTCCATTATCCACGCCATCGTCTGTTCGTTGGTGTTCATATCCGGCGCGGGAACATCGCGGTCGGGACCGATGAAATCGAATAATTCCGCCGTGTAGCGTCTGGTCAACCGCTCTAATTCGCCCTGCGACATCTGCACCGGATTACAAATAATTCCGCCTTTCGCGCCGCCGAACGGGACGTTGACGACCGCGCATTTCCAGGTCATCCACGCCGACAGAGCTTTAACTTCGTCCAAAGTGACATCGGGCGCGTAGCGAATTCCGCCTTTCGCCGGACCGCGCGCAAAGTTGTGCTGAACGCGATAACCTTCAAATACTTCGAGATGCCCGGAATCCATTCGCACCGGAATATAAACCTTTAACTCCCGACTCGGAACGCGCATTACGGCGTATAAATCAGCGTCCAAACCGAGCAGTTGCGCGGCGCGGTCAAAGCGTTCGCTCATCGCTTCAAACGGGTTTTTCTCATCGCTTGATTTGAAACGCCGCATTTCATCAGCCATCGGATTTGCCATTATTTTTTATCTTCTCCAATTTTCTTTATTACTTTATATCTATCGCAAAACAATTTATGACGCTGCAAAAATCGTTCGTAAATCCTGCTTTGTTATTTTTAACTTTTAATTTCTAAAACTTCATTCATCGCGCCGCTTCGATAACCGTGCAGATCGAGCGTCACATATTTAAAACCTAATTTGCGAAATTCCCCGGCGAGTTTTTCCGTCACATTTATATTCAAAGCCAGCGGCATTTCGTGCGGCGCGATTTCCAAACGGACGAGTTCGCCGTGAACGCGGACGCGAAATTCACGAAATCCGAGTTCGCGCACGATTTCTTCGCCGCGTTCGACTTTGGAAAGCCTTTCAATCGTCACCGGCACACCGTAAGCAATCCGCGACGACAGACACGGACTGGACGGCTGACTCCAGGTTGGAAGTTTTTGCTTTTTGCTCAATTCTCTGATTTCCGATTTGCTCAAGCCGACTTCGATCAAAGGACTTCGCACCGCTTTTTCCAACGCGGCGGTTCTGCCCGGACGATAATCGCCGACATCATCGGTGTTCGCGCCGTCCAGCACGAATTTTATTTTTTTCTCTTGAGCGATTTTCCGCAGTTTGCCGTAAAGTTCGGTTTTGCAGTGATAACAGCGATTCGTCGGATTGGCTTGGTAAAGCGGATTGGCGAGTTCGTCGGTTTCGACGGTTTGGAAATTAAACTTAAAATCTTCGGCGATTTGCGCGGCTTCGGCGCGTTGCTTCTGGGAAACGCTCGGCGAAATTCCGGTCAGGCAGAGCGCGTTTTGTCCGAGTTCCTGCGCGGCGATCAAAGCCAGATAGGAACTGTCAACGCCGCCCGAATAGGCAACCAACACCGTCTGCATTTCACGCATCAAACCGCGCAAGTTTCGTTCTTTTTCTTCGGCAGTGAGCGTGACCGTGTTTTCGTGACTAATTTGTGGCTGTGCCATTATTTTTGCCGAGCATTTCGGAACAAACACTCAATTTGCAAATCTTATCTTAGTGTTACCGGCAAAAGCAACTGCTTTAATCAGAAATGCGCGGGGCGAATTTTCACTTGATTTCGAGAATTTATCAGGCGAATGTTAAAATTTCTATTGGACTTTCCGAATACAAACTTAAAATGAATTTCTCTTTCCTAACGACTATTTCTACGAATATTTTTTCTTGCCGAAAAAAAACTTCGCCGGTTATTTTCGCCGTCCTTTTATTAGTTCTATGCGCTTTGCCGAATTTCGCTCAGGACGAAGACGAAGACCTGGCGGAAGCCGTCAGAATTTTTAATCTGGCACAGGACGCGCACGAAAAAGGCGATTTGGCGGGCGCGATTAAATTTTACGATGAAGCGATCAAACTCGCACCCGAATTCCCGGAAGCCGAATATCAGAAAGGAAACGCGCTGCTCTCGCTCGGCAAACGCGACGAAGCCGAAAAATCTTTTCGCCGCGCCGTCGAACTGCGAGCCGATTGGACATTGCCGATGACGAGTTTGGGCGCGATTTTAGTCGGCTCGAATCGCTTTGACGAAGCCGAAAAAATTTTGATCAAAGCCGTCGAACTTGACGCGAATAATTTTCCGGCTTACGCGGCTTTGACCGATTTGCGTTTGAAAACAAATGCGCCGCCGGTTGTTTTGAAAGAACTTTTATTAAAAATTCGCGGTCTGACTTCAAAAGCAAATCCGACAGCTTCGATTTGGGTTGCACGCGCCGCTTTGGAGCGATTTCTGGGCGATAATACGGCGGCAAAAACGAGTCTCAACCGCGCACTTTTGATTGAGCCGAAAAATAAACCGGCGTTGCTGGAAAAAGCTGAAATCGCCGTTTCCGAAAGTGATTTCACGAATGCGCTCGAAATAGTCAAAACTCTTTTTCAACTTTCGCCGAATTCCATTGATGTCAAACTTTTGCAATCGCGCATTCTGGCTTTGAACGGCAACGCGGCGGAGGCGATAAAAATTTTGGATTCTATCGAAACCAAAACCGCTGAAGTAACCGAACTGCGCGGCAAAATCACGGCGAGCGGTTCGGTGAATGTGATGGAATTGGAAAAACAATTGGAAAATGATCAAAAAAATGCCGCGCTGCTCGGTCGGCTCTGCACGATTTTGCGGACTGATAATCCGCCGAAGGCTTTGGATTACTGCCGCCGCGCCGCTGAGTCTGAACCGGACAACATCAATCACGCGGTCGGTTTCGGCGCGGCACTCGTGCAGGCGAAACAATACGAAAACGCCGTTCTGATTCTCAAAAGAATTTTGCAAATCGCGCCGGACAATTACACGGCGCACGCTAATCTGGCGACCGCGCTTTTTCAGTTAAAAAGGTTTGCCGAAGCAAAAACGGAATATCTGCGGCTGACCGAAAAGCAGCCTGATTTGCCCGCCGCTTATTATTTTCTTGCCATCACGCACGACAATTTGGGAGAATATCTGGACGCGATGGCAAATTATCAGCAGTTTTTGAAGCTCGCCGACGCGACTTCCAACAAACTCGAAATCGAGAAAGTAAATCTTCGTCTGCCGATTTTGCAAAAACAGATTAAGGACAAAAAGGGAAAGAAGTAATGGAACAGAGGTTAGTTCTCAGTTGTCGGTTATCGGCAGTCAATTGGCGGAAAAAACTTTTCGTTTTGATGACTGCGCTTTTCACCGTCTGCGGCTTGCTGCTGACGGCTGACGCGCAAGTTGAAAAGCGGTTTGAAGATACCGCGCCGCCGCCGCTCAAAATTCTTTCAAAAGATGAAAAATCGCAACTTGAATTATCAACCGACATCAAACAGCGCACTAAAACTGCTCTCGAATTGATGGAAATGCGATTGATTAAAGCCGAAGCATTTGGCATCAAAGAAGAATATCAGGCGATGTTCACAGAGTTGGGCAGTTTTCACGCGCTGGTTGATAACACGCTCGATTTTTTGAGCAAAAATAATAATGACAGCGGAAAAGTTTTGAATAATTTCAAACGAATGGAATTAAGTTTGCGAAAACATATCACGCGCCTCGAACTTATCCGCCGCAATCTGCCGATCAAATATGAGCTTTACGTCCGTCAATTAGTCAGACACATCCGCGATGCCCGCACCAGAGCCGTCGAGCCGCTGTTCGACGATACGGTCGTGCCGGGGAAAAAACCAATATGATTTCAATTTTCAAATTCCAAGTTACGGGTTTTAAGTTTCAGGTTTCAGGTTACAGGTTTCACCGAAATCTTTTCGTTTTCCTGACTTTACTGCTCACTGCTCACTGCTCACTGCTCACTATCAACGCGCAGCGGCGCGACCATCTAACCGAGCAGGAAGTCGAACTGGTGCGCGACGCACAGCAGATTGACGAGCGGATGAAAGTTTTTGTTAAAGCCATTGACCGCCGCTGGCTGGTCATAAATAACGACAACTCGCAGGCGAAACAAGTTGAAAAAGACTTAAATTCTTGGGGCGAGTTGCCGACCGGAACCCGCGCCCAACTCTTAAAAGATATTGAAAAATTGCTGGATGAAGCGATCAGCAAAATTGACGATGTTGCCGCCCGCGATATGAAAAGCGACTTTTTCCCGATTTCCGTTCACATTCTCGCTGACGGCGCGAACAAATTTCTTCCGCAGCTAAAAGCCCAACTCGACAAATCAATTGACGAAAAAGAAAAAGGTTCGATTCTCGGCGCGATTGACTATTGCAACGAAATAATCGAAGCCTCAGGCAAAGTAAAAAGAGAAACGCCGAAAGAGATCAAAAAGCGCAAAGAAAAAGAAAGTAAAAGTTCTTTGAAAGATTCGTAAGTTTTATTAGCGGCGCAAATCTATCGAACAAAACATTCTTATCCAAAAATCTTTTGACACTTGCCGCTTGTGAGTGTTAGTTTTTTTCCTTTACACTTCTAAAATATGTCCGATACAAATTTGAAGAAAACGCCGCTCAACAAAGCACATCGTGAATTGGGCGGCAAAATGGTTGATTTCGGCGGTTGGGAGATGCCCGTTCAATATCCGGCGGGCGTGATGGGCGAGCATTTGCGGACGCGCTTAAACAGTGGGCTTTTCGACGTTTCGCATATGGGCGAGTTTTACGTCGAAGGCGAGGACGCGATTAAATTCGTTGATAAGTTAACGACCAACGATGTCGGCAAACTCGTTGACGGTCAGGCGCATTATTCAGCTTTTACCTACGAAAACGGCACGGTCGTTGACGATTTGCTCGTCTATCGGTTTGACGAAGGCAAACTTTTATTAGTTGTCAATGCCGGAACGACCGAAAAGGATTGGGATTGGGTGACATCGCACGTCGCCGACGAAAACATCACTTTGACCAACGCCAGCGCGGATTATTGTCAGATCGCCGTGCAGGGAAAAGATGCAATCGGCATCGTCCGGCAGTTGACCGACGAAAATTTGAGCGAAATCAAATACTATCATTTCACGGTCGGCAAAGTTGACGGCGTGGACGCGATAATTTCGCGCACCGGCTACACCGGCGAAGACGGTTTCGAGATTTACGCCAACAAAGATTTCGCTGAACAGCTTTGGAATAAATTTCTCGAAGTCGGCAGATACGGCGCGGAAAACGGAATTTTGCCCTGCGGTCTGGCGGCGCGCAATACTTTACGGCTCGAATCGGCGATGTCGCTTTACGGTCACGAAATTTCCGATGAAATTACGCCGCTCGAAGCTAATCTCGACTGGATTTGCAAACTAAACACTGAATTTCTCGGACGCGACGCGCTCGTCAAATTAAAGGAAAAGGGTTTGACCAGAAAACTCGTCGGTTTTGAAATGGTTGACAAAGGAATCGCCCGCGACGGTTTCGATGTCTATATCAACGATCAAAAAGTCGGCATCGTCACCTCCGGTTCGCCCGCGCCTTTTTTGAAAAAAAATATCGGCTTGGCTTTTGTTCCAATCGAATTTGCAAATCTCGACCAAGAAATTAAAATTGATGTCAGAGGCAAACATTTAACGGCGACGATTGTGCCGACTCCTTTTTATAAGAGGGAGAAATAATCAAATATATGGCTTCAATAAATTGTCAAAAGTGTAATAGTTTGTTGGAAGAGGGTTATGTTACAGATTCGACATTAACGCAAAGCAAATCTGAAACTTGGATTGAAGGCAAAACCTCGAAGTCTATTTGGGCTTGTTTGGACACGAGCGATAAAAGAAGTTTTGAAGTTGTCGTTTATCGCTGCACCAACTGCGGTTATCTCGAATCATACGCGACGGTTGAAAAATAGCATTGACGGATAAATTTTAAAATATGGCAAACATTCAGGAAAATTTACATTACAGCAAAGATCACGAATGGGTTTCGGTCGAGGGCGATGTCGCCACCGTCGGAATTACCGATTACGCGCAGCACGCGCTCGGCGATGTCGTCTTTGTCGAACTGCCGAAGGTCGGCGACACGCTCGAATCGCACGAAGCGTTCGGCTCGGTCGAATCGGTGAAAGCCGTTTCGGAAATTTTCACGCCCATCGCCGGTGAAGTCATCGAAGTCAACGAAGGTTTGAACGATGCGCCCGAAACGGTCAACAACGACCCTTATGGCGGCGCGTGGATGATAAAAATCAAAATGAAAAACTCCGGCGATGCCGACGCAATGCTCAACGCCGCCGAATACGAGGAATACTTAAACGCTGACGCTTAAAAATGTTGGATTCTAGATTTTGGATTGGAAGGCGGCAACAATTTGAGCCGTTTTTCAATCTCAAAACGAATCTAAAATCCAAAATCTAAAATCTAAAATTCAAATGAGATATATCCCAAATTCGCCGCAGGAGCGTGACGAGATGTTGAAAATCGTCGGCTTGAATTCGGCAAACGAACTTTTTCGCTCGATTCCGAGCGATGTGCAGTTAAACCGCGCACTGAAAATTACTGAACCGCTTGCGGAGTCGGAAGTGATCGGCGCGATGGAAAGTTTTGCGGCGAAAAATACGGCGACGACGAAGCCTTCGTTTTTGGGCGCAGGCGTTTATTCGCACTTTTCGCCGACGATTGTTGACCATCTGATTCAACGCTCAGAATTTTTTACGAGTTATACACCGTATCAGCCGGAGATTTCGCAAGGCACTTTGCAGTATATTTTCGAGTTTCAAACGCTCGTCTGCCAATTGACCGGAATGGATGTCGCCAACGCTTCGATGTATGACGGTTCGACCGCGATGGCGGAAGCGTTTTTGATGGCGCAGCGCGTGACGCGCCGCGATAAAGTCGTCATCGCGCAGACGGTTCACCCGGAATATCTGGCGGTGGCGAAAACCTACACGCAGCACGGCGATTTGACCGTTGAAACGGTTCATTTCGACAGCGAAAGCGGGCGCGTTTTAGACGGCGAATTATCAAAGCTCGACGATCAAACCGCCGCGCTGGTGATTCAATCGCCAAACTTTTTCGGCTGTATCGAAGATTTGCAAAGTCTGGCTGACCAAGCTCACGCCGTCGGCGCACTTTTAATCGTCGTCGTGACCGAAGCGATTTCGTTCGGACTTTTGAAATCGCCCGGCGAATGCGGCGCGGATATTGTCGTCGGCGAAGGTCAATCGTTCGGCATTCCGATGTCGTTCGGCGGACCTCACTTGGGACTTTTTGCGACACGCGAAAAATACGTCCGTCAAATGCCGGGAAGACTCTGCGGCATCGCCTACGACAAAAACGGCAAACGCGGTTTCGTGCTGACTTTATCCACCCGTGAACAGCATATTCGCCGTGAAAAAGCGACTTCCAACATCTGCACCAATCAAGGCTTGATCGCACTCGCGGCGACAGTTTATATGGAAGCGATGGGCAAGCAAGGTTTGCAGGAAGTCGCAATGCAGAACGCGCAGAAAGCCGCTTATGCCGCCAGAGAGATTTCAAAAATTCCCGGCTTCTCGCTTCCCTTCTCCGCGCCGCGCTTTAACGAATTCACGGTTCGCGCTCCGAAAAACTCCAACGAAATTTTGGAAAAACTGCGCGTCGAGAAAAATATCGTCGGCGGTTTGCCGCTCTCGTGGCATTATTCGGATTTCCCGAACGACTTTTTAGTTTGCGTGACGGAAACAAGCACGAAGAAGCAAATTGATGATTTGGTCGAAGGCTTAAGGCAAGTTGCATAATGACTTTATCGAATAGTGAAAACAAGGTAAATCATCAGGTTATCAGCGATGATTGCCGAAAAATTTTGTCTTCGTTAACGACGAAAGTTGGTTTGACGTTTCTTGATCCGCCGTTTAATCAGCGGAAGGAATATGCTTCGTGCAATGATGATTTGCCTGAAAACGAATATTGGTTGAGATTGCGTGATATTTGTTCGGATATTTTCACATTAACAACCAATGGCGGCGCGATTTACTTTATGCAGCGCGAAAAAAACACGGAGCAGGTTTTACGAGTTTTGCGCGAAACGGGTTGGACGTTTCAGAATTTGATAATTTGGAAAAAAATGACTTCCGCAGTTCCCGGACAAATGCGTTTCGGAAAAGCGTTTCAAGTGATTGCATTTGCGACGAAAGGAAAACCTCCGCGTGTTTTCAATCGTTTGCGAATCAATCCGCCGCTTTTGAAACATCACAAATACGAGCGCGAAAACGGAATGTTTGTGACTGATGTTTGGGATGACATTCGAGAATTAACAAGCGGTTATTTCGCAGGTGACGAAGCCATTAAAAAGCAAACGGGCGAGCGTTTTCACAAACAGCAATCGCCGATTGCTTTGCTTTTGCGAATCATTTTAACGTCGAGCAAAATCGGCGATTGTGTTCTTGATCCGTTCGCCGGAACGGGAACCACGGCAACTGTCGCCGAACAATTAAACAGGAGTTCGGTCAGCATTGAAATTGATAAAACTAATGCGGAAAGCATCGAAAATCGAATTGAAGAAATGCGGCTTGCCGACGGCATCGAAAAATTTTACAAGGATTATTGTTGCACGGAAAATTTGAATGAAATTTGGGGAAGAAATGGTTTTGAGACGAATCGGCAAGCTAAACAGGCGGCGGTTTTATTTACTTTATGAGTTCTTCCATTTACCATTTCTTCAAAAATTTGGTTGACAATAAAGACGCGCTCGAATCAATTACCAAACTCGATGATTTTGATTTCGATGTAAACATACTTTCGTGCAAGCGTGTCGGGCAATTCCCGGATTTGGCAATCAGAATCTGCAAAGATGACGAACTTTTTGAAGGCGGCGAATTGGTTGAATTAAAAGACAGCAAAAGTTACACGGTTTCATCCTTTAACTCGACAATTCCGACGGGCAGAAAACAAATTGCGAAAGTCATCAGAGGCAAAAACAGTGAAGTTTTGCGGAAAATGATCGAAGCCGGAGATAACATTTCGGATTTACCGGAACGAGAAGTTTTTTACTTGATTCGAGGAAAAAGTAAAGGAAGGACAAAAATTGTTTTGGTTCACGGAAGTTTTTTTGAAACGGTTAAAGTCAGTGAACTGATTGCCAAATCATTTAGTCAGGTTTTGCGTGAGAATATGGAAAGCGGCAAAACGAGATTTGATGATGAAACAAAAGCAATTCTGGAAACACTGTTTTCCGAACAAACGAGTTTTAGCAAAGTAAGAAACGTCGAAAATGCTTCAGTCAAATTGCGATTTCGTATTATGACCGAAGTCAAAGCCGAAGGAAATATTCTGAATACGAAAAAGTATCATGAAATTCTTGACGATACTTTGAATTTAATTCTTCCGTCTCATTCTGAAAATGAAGACCAATTAAATTTAGATAAGATGAATGTAGTTTTTGATAATTTGAATTCATTTAAGATTTTTCAAGTCAAACATCATTTCAACGGCAATTTTTTAGTTTTTCAGACAGCAATTTAATTTATGAGTATTAAAAAAGTTACCCAACACCCAAGCCAAAACGAAGGATTGATTTTCGAGCGTTCGCAGACCGGACGAGTCGGTTATCGCCTGCCGAAACTCGATGTCGAGGAAACGAATCTCGATGAGATTTTACCGGCGGAACTGCGCCGCACGGACGATTTGGCAGGCGTGCCGGAAGTTTCGGAAGTTGACGTGATTCGCCATTTTACGCGGATTTCGACGTGGAATTATTCGATTGATTTGGGAGTTTATCCTTTGGGAAGCTGCACGATGAAATATAATTCGCGGCTGAATGAGAAAACTGCGCGAATCGCCGGACTTGCCAATCTTCATCCGCTCGCGCCGGAGCAGGAATCGCAGGGTGCGCTCGAATTAATTTATGATTTGCAGGAAGACTTGGCGGAAATCACCGGACTTCCGGGAATTACTTTGCAGCCGGCGGCGGGAGCGCAGGGCGAAATGACGGGCGTAATGCTGATTCGCGCATTTCTCGACGAACGCGACGGCGAAGAATCGAAAAATCGGCGCGTGATGCTTGTTCCCGACTCAGCGCACGGCACGAATCCGGCATCGGCGGCGATGGCTGGATTTTCGGTTAAAACTATTCGCTCGACCGCCGAAGGTTTGACCGATATGGAACATCTCAAACAGCTTTGCGGCGAAGGCGGCTTTGCGGGTTTGATGCTGACGAATCCGAACACGGTCGTAATTTTCGAGACGAATATCAAAGAAATTTGCGCGATTATTCACGACG
>JAJAZE010000173.1 GCA_026785925.1 Pyrinomonadaceae bacterium | reverse complement strand
GTGTTTATTGCGGCGCATTCTCGAATGGCGGTTTCCGCCCACACGACTGCGCCGCTAAATTTTTTCCGTCTAATTTACTTTATATTTCAGAGAAAAATTGTTCCCGGTGAAATTTTTTGAACCAACAACCGATGTTGTTATTGTATGCCATTTGATTTGAATGTTGCCAAACACGGACGCAAAAAAAAGACGGTCAACGACCGCCTTTGATTGTCCGCAACTGATTTTTACGAAATTTAGTTTCCCAAAGCCTTGCCCGCGTTGATGCGCCCGCCGCTTTCGACTTTGCCGTCGAGCGAAGCAATTTTGTCAACAGACTTCAAAACTTTTTCGCGCAGTTTTTCGACCGAAAGTTTCGGTTCGTTCGCCAGAATCAAAGCCGCGACACCGGCGATATACGGCGTTGCCATCGAAGTTCCCGACGCTTCGCGGTAATCGTCGCCGAGCCACGTTGATAAAATATCTCTGCCCGGCGCGGCAATGTGAACGGTTTTCACGCCGAAGTTTGAAAACGAAGCTAAACAATCGCTGCGGTCTAAAGCCGCGACGCTGATGACGTTCGGCAAGTCGTAGTTTGACGGATAATGCGGGCTGCGGTCGTTGCTCGAACCGTTATTGCCCGCCGCCGCGACGAATAAGATTCCTTCTTCGCCCGCCGCGCGAATCGCGTCTTCCAGTGCTTTAGAATAGAGCGTCGAACCCCAACTCGCGTTGATAACTCGGACATTCACGCCGTTGCGCTTGCGGTCAATCGCATAATTGATCGCTTCAATCGCGTCTTTGGTCGTGCCGAAACCGCCGCGTCCCATAAATTTGAGCGGCATAATTTTAACCTTCCAATTAATTCCGGCGATGCCTTCGTCATTGTCGCCTTCCGCGCCGATAATGCCCGAACAGTGCGTTCCGTGTCCGTTTTCGTCCATCGGATCGGATGAATTGTCGGCGGCGTTGTAACCGTGCAAATCGTTAAATGTTCCTAACTCTTCATCTTTATACTGCGGCACACTGTCGGGACGCAGCCACATATTGGCGGCTAAATCCGTGTGTTTGTAATCAACTCCGCTGTCCAAAACGGCGACGACGACATCGGTGCTGCCCTGCGTTTTCAACCACGCTTTGAGCGCGGCGACATCGGCGTTCGCTTTGCCGCCGTTCTGTCCGCTGTTGTTCAACGCCCATTGTTCATTAAACTTCGGATCGTTCGGTGTAACGTCACTCGAATCATTTTCCCGCAGCGGCGCGTCGGAACCTGAAACATTTGTCGGATCGTCGAGCTTGATTTCGTTATTCGGCTCGGCGTAAAGCACGATATTCGACATTCGACGATACTGCTCGGCGACCGTTTCCATATTTTGGTTGTCGAGGTCGTCAATCGAAATCCAATTTTTGACGTTTTCAAGGTTGTCTTCAACCCGATCATTATATTTCGCCGTAATTTTTTTAATTTCCGTCAAACTTACGTCGGGTCGAAACTTGACCAAAACTTCCGGCTGCCGCTCGTCGGTCGAACGCTTCGGAGCCATCGGTTTCGGAATTGATTTGGTTGAATTATTCGCCAGAAAAAACGGCTTCGACTGCCAAAGCCGGAGTTGTCCCAAAACCGCCGCAAACGCGACGACGATCACGGCAATGCACAAATGTATCCAAAAATTATTACGATTCATTTTTCAAACTCCTTTCGGAAAAGCGAAAGCTCCGTTTTTCTCGCAACGTATCGTTTTTTCCGTTCGACTAGATAAATTTCTCAAATCCGCGACCAAATTTTATTTAGATTCGCGCTTTTTATCGCGGCGCGTTTTGTCGGCGGACTGTTCGCCGGACGGTTTGAGGCTCGCAATTTTATAAATCGGGTCGCCATTTTTGTCCGCGTCCGGTATCTTCGCCAGTTTTTTCTTTAATTCTTTGTCTTCCATAAAATTATTTCACGACTCGACGACGTAATTTGTTCCGCAAAAAGCGTATAGACGCAACTGATATTTGTCGGCGCGGTATTCGTATTTTTCGCCTTTGGCTTCCAGATTTATCTGCCAGCCGCTCGAAATCATCTGCGCCGACATTTCATCCGCCGCCGGTGCGCCGAGCGACATATCGGGAAAATCCTTTTCGCTCACGGAAATTTCTTTGACATCCGTTTCCGAAACGCTCAAACGCTCCGCTAAATCAGTTTTTGCCCGCTGAACCACGCTTTCTTTATTAAAATTCATTTTTATTGTTGATTGTTTGCATTCGGCTGCAAAATAAATTCTGCTCTTCTTCGATAATTTAGTCAATTAAGAAAATGTTACAAGAAAGTTATCCACCTGTGGAAAACCTTTCGGCAAATGATTAAATAATTTATTTTCAAGAATTTATCACCGTATTTCCAGCCTGAAATAAATTTCACCGAAAAACTTGTCAAACCGTCTTTGAAATAGTTATAATCAATCTAGTTTATCAAGGGACGTGTGGAAGCGTTTCGATACGTTGCCGAATACATTATCAAAAATTAGTATCCGAACATAAATTTAGATGCAAAAAGGCTGTCAAGTTGACAGCCTTTTTACCTGTTTTCTAGTCGGTCGAAACTGAAAAAGTTCAACCAGTGCGGGAATAATAAAAACCGCGCACGCCGTTCCCAAAATCGCGCCGGTCGTCAATCTCGAAAGGTGCGTGTTTTCCCAAATTTCAAAAACTCCTAACAACCAGTCAACCGCAATTGGAATCATCGCCAGAAAAAGCCAGAACCGCGGCAGCGGCGCGGTTTCTTCAACGCGCTGCAGCAAAGGATAAATTGCAAAACCGAACAGCAGACCGCTATAAACACCGAAGCAGCGGGCGCAAACGGCGAAAGCGTGTTCGTGAACGTGAAACGAACGGTCGGACATTTGATGACAGAGATAACCGAAAAATTTGTAGAGCGGATTGGCGATATTAAAAAAATTGTTTGCTTCGGCAAG
>JAJAZE010000172.1 GCA_026785925.1 Pyrinomonadaceae bacterium | reverse complement strand
CAACCCGTTCGCCTGTTATCTGGCGGAAACAAATTTGCTAATACAGGTTTTGGATTTGATAAAATTGGCGCGTGAAAAAGGCGGCGACGTGACGCTTGACCGTTTTAATATCTTCAACACCGATACTCTGCGCTACGAACCGGAAACGCGCGACCGTCTGCGCGGAATGCCTTTTCCGGCGGAAGAACTCGAACCGGCGGAACAAATCAAAGGCGGTCTGGCAAAATTCGAGGAAGGCTTCGATTTCGTCGTCGGCAATCCGCCGTATGTCAAAGCCGATGAAGGCGCGGAAGGTTTGCTCGCTTACCGAAACGAAATAAAAAAAGACCATCCGCTTGAATCGGTTCGCGCTCAACTCGAAAAGAAGTGGGATTTGATGATTCCGTTCGTTGCGCTCGGTGTTTATCTTTTGCGTCAAGAGACAGGCAGACTCGGAATGATTACGAGCAACGCGATTGAGCAGGTTACTTACGCGGCGCGGCTTCGAGAACATATTCTTAAAACCTGTCTGGTTGACGAAGTTTCGTTTTTCCCGCAGATGAAATTGTTTGAAGACGCAGCGGTTGAAAACACGGTTTTCTTTTTGACGAAAAAGGACGCGACCGAAACGGATACGACTTTGAAACGCTGGCACGGGCAAACCATCGGCGGCATCGTCAGAGAAGAAACGGTTTCGCAAATCGAACTCGGCGAAAAAGTCTTTCGGCAAACCGTTCAAATTGACGAATACGCGGACACAACGCGGATTGACGCAATTTGTTATACCAGCGTCGGAATGGTTTTGAATTCGCACGAAGTAAATTACCCGAATGAATTCAAGAAAGACGAGCTTTTATCAAACGTCAGAGATAAAACGCATCAATTTTCTTACATCGAAGGCGAAAATTTAAACGCTTATGAAGTTTCGGGCTTAAAGTTTTTGGAATATGGCGAAGGACTTCGCGCACCTGAGCGAATTCGTCGCCAGACATTTCCCGAACTTTACGACCGCCGCAAAATAATGCGCGGCGAAACTTCGTCGGCGTGGCTCGACAACGGCACGGCAATCGGCAGCGGCTGGATGTTCTGCAATCATTCGGTCATTCTGTTCGCCTTGTGGCACGAGTTAAACGGCATCGAAAACCGTTCAATTTCTGGCGAACTGCGAAATCAGACGGCGAACCGCGAAGATTTGGAAACGGTTTCCGCAGCATTTTCACTCGAATATATTTTAGCCGTAATGAACTCCGCCAAAGCGAATGAGATTCTCGTCGGCACGACCGTCAGCGCGAGACGTTCGCGCTTTCAGCCCGACGATTTCCGCAAACTTCCCGTCCCAAACGCGACCGCCGCCGAACAATCGGAAATCACCGAAAAAGTCGCCCGATTGTTAGAACTCGGCGAAGAATTTTTGAATCTGCGTCGTGAAGGCTGGAAAATAAAAACGGCTGATAACAAAGCCGACGCGCCCGCGCTTTTATCGAAATATCCGACGATCAGAACGAATCCGCTCGCCCTCGCCAAAGTCGCGTGGGGAATGAACATCGTCGAACCGACCGCATATGCCGCCGAACTGCGCCGCCGGGATAATGTTTTCCTGCGCGGCAAAAAGCAAATCGTCGTCGAATTTTCATCGCCGATTGATGAAAACGCTTTAATCTGGCTGGAAAAACAGTTCAAAAATTTCCCCGACGATTTATCTTTCCAATCCGCCGATGCCGAAAACGCTTTGTTCGCCGCGTCGCCTGCCGAAGCCGCCAAAGCTCTCGCGCTGCTGCAAAAAGACGAGGCGCGTAAAGCAGAAAACGTCGGTGAATTCAAACGTCTAAAAGCGGAAACGGATGATTTAGTCAGTGAGTTATACGATGCGAGAAAAATATAAAGTTTGATTCGAGCGGCGTAACACGATCCTGACAGCGCAAAAGCAAACGCGGCAAACGTGATACAATCGCGGCAGCGAGGTGATTATTATGCAGGCTGATATTCAGGAAATTTACACGAAAACGATTTTACCTTTACCGGACAAAGAGAAATTGCAGATTGCGACGCTGATTCTTGAAGCTGTCACAGGAAAAACGGCAAGCGCAAACGGGAAAGCAGAGAATGGATTTGCCGAACCAAACGGTGACGAAAATACAACGCACCCGCTCGAACTTTTGGGAAGGATTCCGAAAATTGACGCGCCGCCGGATTTCTCCGAACGCCACGATTTTTACGCGCACGGGAAAAAAGCATATTTAACAGGATAGACAGGATTTTCAGGATGGTGAATCAGCAACAAAAAGCATTTGCATCCTGTTAATCCTGTCCATCCTGTTAAATATGCTTTTGACGAGTAACTTCTGACCGAAACCAAAATTCGTTTCACTTTTTCCGATACGAAGCCATTTTGTCCGCCAACCGCGTGGTCTCCGGCAAACAATATTTCGGGGCGCACTGCAAAACCTAACTAATTGCCGTCGCCAAACCGATGCGATGTCCGACCGAGACGTAGACCGGTTGGACGGCTTCGGCGGCGGGCAGATTCTATTGGTGAAGCGGCGTGATTTTCATCCTAGTTTAAGATCGCAGATTATCAAAACCAAATAAAAAAGTAATCCTCAAAAACATCATCCGCCGGCGAATCGTTTTGAGAATTACTTTAAATTTTCGTTTTGAAAAGACTTTTGCCGT
>JAJAZE010000171.1 GCA_026785925.1 Pyrinomonadaceae bacterium | reverse complement strand
GCTGGTCGCAGATGCGCCGCAACGCTTGCATAAATTCTTTCGGTGCTGGAATATAGCCGCCTTCCCCTTGCACGGCTTCGACGACGATGCCGGCGACTTCTTCGGGCGGTGTCGTCGTGTTGAAAAGACGATTTTCAATCCAGTCAATCGTTCCCAGACAACAAGTTCCGTCGTCGCATTTCCCCAGATTAAAAGGACAGCGCAGACAATTCGGAAACGGCACGTGAACGACATCCAACGCTTGTCTGCCAAAGCCGGAACGCTGCGCTTTTTTCGATGAAGTCAGCGACAACGCGCCCAAAGTCCGCCCGTGAAAAGAGCCGAAAAACGAAATAAACTTTTGGCGTTTGGTGTGATACATCGCCAATTTCAACGCGGTTTCGACGGCTTCCGCGCCGCTGTTGGCAAAATGCGTTTTAGTCGGCGATTTAATCGGCACGATTTCGTCTAATTTCTTGCCGAGCGCGGGCATTTGGCGATAATAATAATCGGTTCCGCACATATGGATTAAGGTTTCGGTTTGTTTGGTAATCGCCGCGACGATTTCCGGGTGGCAGTGTCCGGTCGAGCAAACCGCGACTCCGGCGTTGCAATCGAGAAAAACATTGCCGTCCGCGTCTTCAATCCACACGCCGTAACCGCGTTCGGCGACGAGTTTATAATCGGGGCGCGGATAAGACGGCGTGACGTATTTTGCGTCGGCGGCGATAATTTCCCGCGCATTCGGTCCGGGAAGTTCGGTTTTGATAATTGGTTTTTGTAATTCTGCGGTCGGTGTCATAAATCTTTTCTCCTTTCGCTGGAAAATGTGAAAACATTTTCCGTTCAGCCGACTGATTTTTCAGTCTTGAATAAAATAGATGCCGGACGAAGCCGACGTTAAACTGTTGATCTAAAAAAAGATAAAATTAGTCGCCGCCGAACAGATTCGGGCGCGTGCGGTTCGGTCGAAATTTGGCGATTGAGCGCGGAGTCATAAGTGATGCCAACAATATAACAGATGTTCGATACTAAGTTCAAAGTTTTGCGAAAACAATTTACCGCAAGTTAAACTTAAAATATGAACAAACCGAAATTCACCAACCATTTAATCAACGAAACGTCGCCGTATCTGCTTCAGCACGCGCATAATCCGGTCGAGTGGTTCGCGTGGAGCGAAATCGCGTTCGCCAAAGCGAAACGGGAAGATAAACCGATTCTCATCAGCATCGGTTACTCGGCGTGTCATTGGTGTCACGTGATGGAACACGAATCTTTTGAAGACGCGGCGACGGCGCGTTTGATGAACGAGCATTTCGTCAATATCAAAATTGATTTGGAAGAACGCCCCGATATTGACCAGATTTATATGCGTTTCGTGCAGATGACGACCGGCAGCGGCGGTTATCCGCTGAATGTTTTTCTGACACCCGACCAATTGCCGTTTTTCGGCGGAACCTATTTTCCGCCGGTCAGTCGTTACAATATGCCGAGTTTTCAGCGCGTTTTATCGAGCATCGCCGATGCTTGGCGTAATAACCGCGATGAGTTGATAAATTCGGGAAACGAAATTTTGGACGAAATGCGGCAAATCGGTTTGTCAGAATACGAATCGGGCAGTTTAAATCTCGCCCAACTCGACGCGGCTTACGCGAGCTTTTCAAAATCATTCGATCACGCGAACGGCGGTTTCGGCGGCGCACCGAAATTTCCGCCGCCGATGAGTTTGGAGTTTCTGCTTCGCTGTTATCACCGAACCAAAGATGCCGCCGCGCTGGCAATGGTTGAAAAAACCTGCACAAAAATGGCGAACGGCGGAATTTTCGACCAACTCGGCGGCGGTTTTCATCGCTATACGGTTGATGCCGTCTGGCTCGTCCCGCATTTTGAAAAAATGCTTTACGACAACGCGCAATTGGCGCGTCTCTACCTGCATCTTTTCCAGATTACCAAAAACGAATTTTACCGGCGCGTCGCGGTCGAAACGCTCAAATATGTCGAAAGAGAAATGCTCGACGAACGCGGCGGATTTTACAGCGCACAGGATGCCGACAGCGAAGGCGTTGAAGGAAAATTTTTCGTTTGGACGCAGGACGAAATCGCCGCCGTCCTCGGCGCAGCGGACGCGCGAATTTTTAATTTTTATTACGATGTCACCGCCGACGGTAATTTTGAAGAGAAAAATATCTTAAACGTCCGCAGTGAACCGGCAATCGCGGCGCGGCAATTGGGTTTGCCCGTCGAAAAGTTACAGGAAATTCTAGAGCGCGGGAGAAATAAATTATTTGCCGAACGGGAAATGAGAATCAAGCCGTTCCGCGACGAGAAAGTTTTAACCGCGTGGAACGGTTTGATGCTGGCGACTTTTGCCGAAGCGTCGGCGATTTTAGACGACGCGAATTATTTGGAAATCGCCCGCCGCAACGCCGATTTTATTTTGGAAAATCTGCAAAAAAACGATTATCTTTTGCGGACGTGGAAGGATGGACAAGCGAAATTAAACGGTTATCTGGAAGATTACGCCAATTTTGCCGACGGTTTGCTCGACCTTTTCCAAGTGTCGGGCGAAATAAAATATCTGATCGAATCCAAACGGCTGGTTGATTTAATGATCGCCGAATTTTGGGATGAAAACGCGGGCGGCTTTTTTTTTACCGCGAATAATCACGAAGATTTGCTGCTGCGCTCGAAAGATTTTTACGACAACGCCGCGCCTTCGGGCAACTCGGCGGCGGCGGATGTTTTGCTGAAACTCGCCAAAATTTCCGGCGACGAACAATACGAGCATTATGCCGTGACGCTTTTGAAATTGGTTGCGCCGCAAATCACACGTTACGCGCCGGCATTCGGCAGAGTTTTGTCGGCGATGGAATTTTATTTGAGTCCGGTGAAGGAAATCGTGATTTTGGGCGCACACGGAAACGCTCTCGAAAGAGAAGTTTGGCGGGAGTTTACGCCGAACAAAATCGTCGTTTCGGCTTTCGATGCGGAAAATTCAAAAATCATTCCGCTGCTGGTGGAAAGAAAAATAATTGACGGCAAACCGACGGCTTACGTCTGCGAAAATTATGTTTGTCAAAAACCCGTTTCTTCAACGTCTGAATTGAAAAAACTACTTTTAATTTAAATAACTGATGTTACGCAAAAATGCGGCTCTGCCGCTCGATGTGCGGAAAGGCTTTGCCTTTCCGTTGAGCTTCTCCTAATTTTAACGAGGCTGCGCCTCACGGCGGCGGCACAGCCGCAAAACTTCAGAGAGCAGCGACCGGAAAGGCGGAGCCTTTCCGCACATCGGCGGGCAAAGCCCGAAAAAAACATTCGCTGCGTAACATCAGTAAATAATTCAAAGAAAAAAGGCACGTTATCGAAACAACGTGCCTTTAAAAACAAATAAAAACAAAAAACTACGGTTTTTTGTTGTCATTCATCATTTTGTTGCCCGGCATCATTTTGTTGTCGCTCGGCATCATTTTGTTGTCGCCGCCAGTCATTTTGTTAGCGGCGTTGCCCATCGTGTTAGCAGCGTTGCCCATCGTGTTGGCGGCGTTACCCGTCATCGTGTTGGTCATAGGCGTTGACGAGTTCATCGGCATTGATGAATTCATTGTCGAATTCATCATCATATTTGAATTCATTTTGTTAGCATTGGTATTGACGTTGGCGGTATCGCCGCAAGCCATTCCTAATGCGCTGATTGCTAAAACTGCTGAAAGAACTAAAGTCTTTTTCATTTAATTATAATCTCCTGTCTTCTCAAAATTGAAATTTTCTTCTTCTGCACTGATTTTTAAACAGTCCTGTTCCTTTAAGTTATTATTGGAACATTGCACAATATAGATTTCTAAATTCGGATAGTCAACTCAAGAACTATAAAAAATCGCTTTTTGTAATTTTTTTCACAAATTATTTGCTCTTCAAAAAAGAGAAGTCGGCAAAATTTTTGCAATGCGAACATTTTGTTGACTTTCAACCGCGCCGGAAGTTATCTTCAGTTTGGGATATATTTTCCAAACTTATCCCCGCCGCCGTTACGAAACGCCTTTTCCGCAAAATGAATTCTTCCGAAATTATCAGCAAAAGCAACAATTTCAATCGCCGACATCTTTTGGCGGCGTTCGTTTCCCTCGTCTCGCTGGCGGCAACGTTTATCGTTTCCAACGCCGATTTGAACTACGCTGCCAAGTTGACGGTCTTTGCCGCAATCATCGTCTTTTGTTTGTCGGTGTTCGCGGTAATTTATTTGCGAAGCGATGTGCGAACGAACAGTCGAGAAGCGGAAAAAAGCCGCCAATCTATTTTCAGCACGGAAATCGAAGCCAAATTACAGGCTTTGGAGGAAGCCAACCAATTTTTCGGCGCGTCTCTGAAATCCACCGATATGTTTCGCCTGATCGCCAACCGCGTCAACGAAATAATTCCTCATACTGCCAGTGCGTTTTATACGGCAGACGAAAAGAAGGAACATTTAAAAGCCGTGTGCGCTGTCGGCGGTAATTTGAAAAAACTTATCGGCGTGGAATTTAATGCGCGTGAAGGTTTAGCCGGAAAAACCTTTCAAAGCCGTCAGCCGCAAATTGAAAACACGCGGCATTTCGGGGAGAACGAGTTTGCCGGCGATACTTTAAGCGATTTTAATTCGGCGATCTCCGTTCCGTTGTTCAGCGGCGAAAACGTCTTCGGTGTGCTTATTCTTTACGACGTGCCGAAAAATTCATTCAAAACCGATTCGCTGCCGTTAATCGAATCCGTCGGTGTGCGCGTTGCGCCGTTGTTTTTGAGTTCCCGCGCTTTTGAAAACAGTCTGTCCAATGCCCTGACTGATTCTTTGACCAATTTACCGAACGAACGCGCTTTTTTTCTGGTTCTGGAAAATCAAATTGCCGAAGCGCAGCGTTTCCGCGAGCGGCGACCGCTGACGATTTTATCAATTGATGTCGTAAATTTCGGCGAACACAACCGGCGTTTCGGACACGCGACCGGCGACCGGCTTTTGTTGTTTGCCGCCGATAAAATACGGAATCAACTGCGCGGAATGGATTTTCTGGCACGCTCGGCAGGCGACGAATTTCTCGCCGTGCTGCCGACCGCTTCCGAAGAAATTGCGCGGGAAATAGTCGAACGAGTCGAAAAAACATTCGTCACGAATTCTTTCGCGGCATCGGGCGGCGAGAAAATTCATCTCCAATTAAGTTTCGGCGCGGCATCCTTTGGCAAAGACGGCGAAACCGCCAGCCAGCTTCTTAAACACGCGCTGCTGCGAAAACAGCAGTCGAAGTCAAAAGCAAAAGATAATAAAATACTTTTTTTCCCGAAAGAATACGTTAATTGATATTCTCGGTAATGAATTTCTTAGCGGTATAATTTTTTAGTGGCTTTTTCAAGTTTTCGAGGACGAAAAGAAACCGCGAAACATCAATAAATATCACGAAATCAGATTGCTAAGACGGCTTCTGTTTCGCGTTGTTCGGCGTTGTTTCGTGGTTTAGATTTTCTAATATGCGATGGAATTTCGACTCAACATTGAACAGTTTGCCAACGGTTTTCAAGCGGGTCGGGCTGAATAAACATTTAAAATTTGCGTTCAAAAACAAAATTCAAACCGCCGTTTGGAAAAGCGAAAACCCGGCTTTTCTTTTCGCTTTTTCCATCCGAACGGATATAATGCCGAAAGTAATCAAATTTTGATTTTGTTGACTAATAAGAGTTTCACGAATAAACTTTTAATTAAATTATGTCATCGTTAAGACTGACCCAAAAATTATCACAGCGGATGGTTCTGACTCCGCAACTGCGGCAGCGAATCGAAATGCTGCAAATGACGACGCTCGAATTGAGCGATCTGATTCAGAATGAAATCGTCTCAAATCCGGTGCTTGAAGAGGTGCAGACCGAAGAGGAATTTGAAGAAATTTCCGAAAAAATTCTCGACCAAAACTCCGACGGCAATGACGAGAGTTACGAAAATCGGACGGAGAAAGATTATTCGGTCGAGGTCGAGGTCGAGCAAGCGGAAAATTTTTCGCCCGATTTGCCGAACGAAAACGGCTTTAACGAGGAAGGCGCGGCGGATTTTGAAGGCGACGGCGAAGATTTTTCGGCTGATAAGTCCGATCCGTTTGAAGAAGTTGATTACGGCAGGGAATTTCAGGATTACCTCGATCCGGGATATAAAACGCAGGAAATCGAATTCAAAGACGACGCGCCGAGTTTCGATCAATTTTTGTCTAAATCCGCGACTTTGACCGAGCATTTGGAATGGCAGCTAAATCTTCAGCAAATCAGCGAAGCGTTGGAAGACGCGGCGATTTGCGTGGTCGGCAATCTGGACGATGACGGACGGTTGACCACGAGCAACGAGGAAATCGCCGAGATGTGTAATCATTCGGTCGAGTTCGTTGAAAAAGCCAGACAAGTCGTGATGCAGTTAGACCCGGTTGGCTGCGGTGCGCGCGATGTTACCGAATGTCTGTTCGCACAACTGGTGGCGCACGGCGAAGGCGAAAGTTTGGCGGCGGAACTCGTCAAAAATCATCTGGAAGATTTGCAGCCGCATCGCCTTCAGCATCTTGCCAAACATACGGGCATTGACCTGAATGTCTTAAACGAAGAAATCAACAAAGTTAGAATTCTCGATCCGTATCCGGGCAGGCGTTATTCGTCGGAAGAACCGATTTATGTGTCGCCCGAAGTTTATATCGAGAAAGTCGAAGGCGATTATTTGGTTTATTTTACCGACGACGGCAGTCCGCGTCTGCGTATCTCGCCGACGTATCAAAGAATGGTCGGGCAGGAAGGAACATCGAAGGAAACCAAAGACTTTATCAAAGAAAAAGTTCGCTCGGCGGTTGATCTTCTGCGAAATATCGAACATCGCCGGCAGACGATTTACCGAGTCGTCGAATGTATCATTGACCGCCAGCGCGAATTTCTGGATAAAGGCGTGCAGTTTATCAAACCGATGATGCTCAAAGACATCGCCGAAGACATCGGAATGCACCTTTCGACGATTTCGCGGGTCGTCAACCGCAAATACGCGCACACGCCGCAGGGCGTGATCGAGCTGCGCCGATTTTTCTCCGAAGGAATGCTCAACGAAGACGGCGAAGAAGTTTCGACGCGCATTTTGAAATTGCGAATCAAGAAAATGATCGAAGACGAAGATACGCACAAACCTTTGACCGACGACCAAATCGTCAAACTCCTGAGCAAGGAAGGTGTCAAACTTTCGCGGCGCACCATCGCTAAATACCGCGACCAGATGCAGATTCCCGGTTCGCGTGAGCGAAAAACCGTTATCTAATTAGGGGCTGAAGGATGAAGGCTAAGAGATGAAAACAGAAATTACACAATTTTATCCGTTTCTCATATTTCGTCCTGATAAATACGAAGGTAAAAAACTATGAAATTTGAGTATACCGGCAGACACATTGAAGTAACTTCCGCATTAAAAAATCACGTTGAAGAGCATTTCGGCAAGTTAAGTCATTTGCTGGACGGCGATAACGTCAAGGCGCACATTATTATCGAGGTCGAAAAAAACAGGAACCGTGCGGAGATTATCGTGAAGTGGAAAAGGGAAGTTCTCACCGCCAACACGACCGGCGCGGATATGTATAAATCTCTGTCGCAAACGATTGACAAAATTGAAAAGCAAGCCTTAAAGCTCAAAACGAAAATTATTGACAAGCACCACAAAGTCAAAAAAGTCAGCACGATTATTCCCGAACTTGATGAAGTCACGGCAGTCCCGAACGCGCCGCGCATTATGGCTTCAAAAACTTACGCCGTCAAACCGATGACCGCCGACGAAGCCGTTTTAACTCTGATTGACGAGGAAAATCAATTTCTCGTTTTCCGCAACGCCGACGATGAGCGCGTTTCGGTTATTTATAAACGGAAAGACGGAAACTACGGTTTGATACAACCTTAAATATGTCGAAGAAAAAAGTCGAAATGAACGATTCGCCGAACTTTGTCATCATCACCGGCTTAAGCGGTTCGGGAATGAGTTCAGCGACCAATGCGTTTGAAGATTCCGGTTATTTCTGCGTTGATAATTTACCGCTGACAATGCTGCCGACGTTCACCAGACTGCTGCTGCCGAATGCCGAAGAAACGGTCGCCATCGAAAAAGCCGCGCTGGTCATTAATATCCGCGAGCGACATTTTTTGTCGGAATTTCCGAATGAACTAAAAAAAATCAGCAAAAAACTCGCGCCTTACGTTTTATTTTTTGAAGCCTCGGACGAAGTTTTGCAGCGTCGTTTTTCCGAAACGCGCCGCCCGCATCCGGCGGCTGACGGCAAAGGGTTGCTCGACGCGATTCGCGCCGAAAAAGAAGCGATGCGGGAAGTGCGTGCTACGGCGGATTTGCTGATTGACACTTCCGCGCACACGGTTCACACGCTGCGGCGATTGCTGGTCGAAAAATTCGGGCAAACCAAAGAAGGTGCGCCGCTGCACGTTCAATTCGTCAGTTTCGGACACAAACACGGCGTTCCGCCGCAAATTGATTTATTATTCGACGTGCGCCATCTGCCGAATCCGTATTTTGATAAAAATCTAAAAGATTTGCCCGGCACGGACGAAAAAGTGATCGAATTTTTACAGAAGCAGCCGGAAGTCGAGGAAACAATCAGGCGTTTCACCGATTTGCTCGAATATCTTTTACCGCTCTACAAACGCGAAGGAAAATCTTATTTGACCATCGGAGTCGGCTGCACCGGCGGACGACATCGCTCCGTAATGACGGCAAACAGATTGGCACAAGCGTTTAACAAAGACAATTTCGAGGTTGCAGTCACGCATCGGGATATTCAAAAATGAGTCCAAAGTTCAAGGTTCAAAGTTTCAGGAAAGTGAAAACCTAGGATTTTGAACTTGGAAACCTGAAACTTGGAACCTTGAACTGAAAGATATGTCAGAACTAAAAAAAATCGGCGGCGTGATTGTTTCGCACGGGCAGGTCGCCAACGAGTTAGTGGCGGCGGCGGAAACGGTGGTCGGAGCGCAGAGTCACATTACGGCGGTGTCAATCGGCTGGCACGATGATGTCGAGTTGGCGCAGGATGAAATCAAACGTGCCGTCAAACAGGTTTCGCAGGGCATTGGAGTTTTGATTCTGACCGATATGTTCGGCGGCACACCGACGAATATCGCGGCGATGTTTATCAAAGAAAACGAAGTCGAAATCGTCACGGGCGTAAATTTGCCGATGGTTATCAAACTCGCCTCACAAAATAAGGAAACGACTTTGACCGAGATGGCTAAGGAAGTCGAGGAGCAGGGAAAACACGCAATTCATCGAACCGGCAAACTGCTCGAACCGCAGAAGGCGAAAAAAGATGCTTAGAACTTCGGTGAAAGTCATCAATCCGCTTGGTCTGCACGCCCGCGCCGCCGCTATTTTAGTCCGGCTTGCCGGAACCTTTCAGAGTGAGATAACCATTAAACGAGCGGATAATTTCGCCGCCGCCGATGCCAAATCAATTCTCAGCGTTTTAACTTTAGCCGCCGCCAACGAAACTGAACTCGAAATCGAAACTGACGGCGCAGACGCACACGAAGCGTTGAAAGCAGTCGAAGAAATTTTTATAAACGGATTCGGAGAAATTTAATTTGGGAGCGCGGATTTCGCCCGCACAGATTGGGCGAGCAATCTAACCAAGTTTCGGTTAAATCCAAACTTATTTTTATCCAAAATTTTGTTTTCGCGTTCTCGCGCTCAATGCGCGAAGAAGGTTCCGCGCTCCCGGAGTGAAAAAATTATGTCATTTGAAAATATCGATTTTCCGGGAAAAAATAAAAAAGTAGGAATTATCGGCGTTCCACTCGGCTTCGGCGCGGGGCAGAAGGGCAGCGAACTCGGCGCAACGGCGATCAGGCTGACGAATGTTTGCAACGGTTCGCTTGCCGCCAATATCGCGCAACTCGGCTATCAAGTAAAGGATTACGGCGATGTCGAAGTTATCAAACCGAATTACGTCGCCGAAGCGCGGGAAAATCCGAAATACAAGCGGGAAATTTTAGCGACTTACGCCAATGTCGCAAAGAGTCTCAAAGAAGTTTTATTGAGCGGCGATTTTCCGCTCATTCTGGGCGGCGATCATTCAATCGCGCTCGGAACCTTTTCGGCAATAGCATCTTTTTATCACGAGCAGAAAAAAGAAATCGGGATGATTTGGCTGGACGCGCACGCCGACATTAACACGGCGGAGTCTTCGCCGTCGGGCAATGTTCACGGAATGCCGCTCGCCGCGCTGCTCGGCGACGGCGATGCGGATTTCGTCAATCTCGAAGGCTTCGCGCCGAAACTAAATCCGCAATACTGCGCTCACGTTGGGGCGCGAGATTTGGATTTAGGTGAAAAACGCCGTATTCGCGGACTCGGAATGCGCGAAAACTTTTTTACGATGAGCGACATTGACCGGCGCGGAATGCTCGCCTGCATCGAAGACGCGGTAAAAATCGCGTCGAAAGCACCGGACGGTTACGCCGTCACTTTTGACGTAGATATTATTGACCCGCGTTTTGCGCCCGGTTCGGGAACGCTCGTGCGCGGCGGAATCACTTACCGGGAAGCGCACCTCGCGCTCGAAATTATCGCCGAGCGCGGCGGAATGCGCTCGTTTGAAATCGTCGAAGTCAACCCGATGCTTGACGAGAGCAACATTACCGTCGAATTGGCGGGCGAACTGATTCTTTCAGCTTTAGGGAAAACTATTTTATAGCGGTAAATGGTAAGTGGTGAATGGTAAATAAAGGATGTTGCTCATATTTATCATTTACCACTTACCACCAAATATATGAAAACTCGTGTCGGTATAATTTTTGGCGGACGTTCGGGCGAACACGAAGTTTCGATTCGTTCGGCGCAAACCGTTATTCAGCAAATTAATCAGGAAAAATACGAAATTATACCGATTGCCGTCAGCAAGGAGGGCAAGTGGCTCAATTCAGCCAAGTCAATTGAATTACTGCCGTTGGAAATTCGGCAAAAGTTTAATGAATCAAACGGAGATTTTGCCGAAGACAAAATCGCGCTGCTCGGCGATACGGAATACGACGGTTTAGTCAACCTGACGAAAGGCGAATCTTCGCAGCCGCTCGACGTGGTTTTTCCGGTTCTTCACGGAACTTACGGCGAAGACGGAACGATTCAGGGCTTGCTGGAAATGGCTAATATTCCTTACGTCGGCTGCGGAGTTCTCGCGTCGGCGTGCGGGATGGATAAGGTTTTTATGAAATCTCTGTTCCGCGATTCGGAATTGCCGATGTGCAAATACGTCTGGTTTCTGCGAAGCGAATGGGAACGCAATACGAATGCGGTCGTCAGTCAGATCGAAGTGAAGCTCGGCTATCCGTGTTTTGTCAAACCGGCGAATTTAGGCTCGTCGGTCGGCGTTTCCAAAGCGATTGACGAACCGACTTTAATCAAAGCCATCGAACTCGCCGCTGAATATGACCGCAAAATTATCGTCGAAGAAAATTTGGATATGCGCGAAATTGAGTGCGCCGTGATCGGCAACGAATCGCCGCGCGCGAGTTTGCCGGGCGAATATATTATCAAGTCCGACGACAAAAAATTTCTTGATTATACGGAAAAATACGCCGGAACCGGCAATAACGAATTTATCGTTCCCGCGCACATCTCCGACGAATTAACGGCAAAGATTCAGCAAATGGCAATTTCGGCGTATCGCGCCATTGACGGTTCGGGGCTGGCGCGGGTTGATTTCTTTTTGCGAAACGATTCGGGCGTTTTGCTTATCAATGAAATCAACACGCTGCCGGGAATGACCGACAGTTCCGGCTTTCCGAAAATGTGGGCGGGAACCGGACTGAACTTTCCGCAGGTGATTGATGAATTGATCAGGCTGGCTTTTGAACGCCACGCGGACAAATCTCGCAATAAAACGAGTTTCTGATTGTTTGCAAAACTTCGATTTACCGATAAACTATCGAAGTCGGCATTGAGCCGGTAAAAATCAAGGAGGAATAGAAAATGTCAGTAGCAAAAAATATCGAAATTACGTCAACGTCGCCGAGCAGTTTTGAAGATGCCATCGAAAAAGGAATTTCCAGAGCCTCAAAGACGATTAAAAATGTTCGCGGAGCCTGGATTAAAGACCAGAAAATTAACATTGATAACGGAAAAGCCACCGAATATCAAGTAGCGATGATTTTGACTTTCGTGCTTGACGGCGCAGGCGACGACGAGTAACAAAATAAAAAGTGCAAGTAAAAAAGTCGTCCGTGATAATAAAGTTATTTATCACGGACGACTTTTTTACTTGCACTTTTTATTGTAATTCTTTACTCACTTGCTAACCGGCTAAATTTTAACATTGCCTGCGCGAGTTCGACTCTTTTTATTGCTCTGGTCGGCGCAAAACTGTTTCCGTCGAGCGATAAAAAACCTTTCTGCAAAGCGACGGCGACAAAGCCGCGCCATTCGGTCGGAATCTGCGAATAATCGGCAATCGTCACGGGCAGAACGGCGGTTTGCGCGAGCGATTGCAAATTTGCGGCTTTGACTAAGGCGATTGCCGCGACGAGTTTGTTGGCTGATTCGTCCGGGCGAAATGTGCCGTTATTGGCGGTGTCATAAAAAAGTTTTCCGTTCGGCGATTTCTGGACGCTCTCGACGAAGTTTCTGGTAGTAAAATCCGTTACATCAGAATAAATCGGATTTGCCGCCAGATATTGCGGAACGCGCCCGCCGCGCAGAAGCGTTGCCGCGAGTTCGGCTCTCGACACCACCGACAGCGGACGAAAAAGATTTCCTTCCGGCATCATCACAAACGAACGCAAACTTTCTCTGACCGCAAAAAGTTTGTCGGGCGCGAGATTCTGAATATCGGCGAAGGGCGCAAATTGAGCGCGGGTCGTTTGCACCGAACCGTAAAAATTCTGCGTCGTGCCGATTCCACCGGTGTGATTGACGACGGCTTGCAAAGTTTCGGTTGACGGCGAATTCATCGTTAACTGCTCGCGCCTGCCGGTCAAACCGGGCGCGTTCAGGAAATTAGACGAACCGCGCACGTTCTCGTTCACGTCAATCAATTTTAAAGCCAAATCATTCGGGCTGAACATATTTCCCCAAGCGATATTAACGGTTGACTGCACCGTGTCGCCCGGAAATTCGACATTGGCGGCGACCGACGCGCCGGGTGTCACCGTTCCGCTGAAACTCTGCGTGATAGAAGTGATGTATCTGACCGCTTTTCTCTCTAAAATCGAGCGGAACAAACCCATTTCCCGCGCCGGAAAAGCCGACTGCAAAACCGCTGCGTGGACATTCAGCATTCCCGCGCCGACTTCGTGACGATAATACGGCGGCAGAGGCGTTGCCGTGCGCTGCAAAATTTCTTTAATTTGCGAAGGATTCAGCGAAGGATTGGTTTCGAGCATTAAAGCGATGGCTCCGGCAACCTGCGGCGCGGAAAAAGAAGTGCCGCTCGCGGTCGTGTAAAAAGGCATCTCGCCCGGAGTCAGACGGCTCGCATCAACGCCGGTCGCCACGCCCAAAATTCCGGTTTGCGAAGCGGTCGCCCGCAAACTGGCGACATTGACGGCGGGCGCAACCAATGTTGGATTAAATTGACGACTTCCGAAAATGCCGCGTGACGAAAAACCGGCTAATCTGCCTTTTTCGTCGGTTGCGCCGACGCTGATTACCCAAGGCGCGGCGGCATACGGATTCAAAGTTCCGTTGCCCGCGCCGGAGTTGCCCGCCGAGAAAACAACGCTGATGCCATTTTGCGTCAATAATTTAGTGGCGACATTGACCGGATCATTTGAGTCGTAGACCGTGTTTGCCGAAAAGCTGCAGTTGACGACGCGGGCGTTGTAGCTTGCGCCGCGTTCGAGCAAATAATCGAAACCGGCGAGAACGTGCGTCAAATTCAAATCGCCCGCGCTCAAACCCAAAATTCGTGCGCCGAGAGCCGTGCCGTTATATTTGCCGCCCGAAGACGCGCCCGAAGCGGCGATGACTCCGGCGACGAAAGTTCCGTGTCCGCTGATCGGGTCGGTATTCGGAAGATTTTCAATCGGAGCCGGATAAATAAATCCGGCTCCGCCGCTCTGCGTATCAGCGAGCCGCACGTTTTGCGCGACTCTGCCCGATAAATCGGCGTGCTGCGAATTAACACCCGAATCTAAAACCGCGACCGTCACATTGCGCCCCGAAACCGGCATTCCCTGATTGTTAGTCTGCAAATCGCGGTCAACCGGAACGCGCGTTAATCCGGTTGGAGCGAGAAAAGCATCGGAGTTGAAATTAAGCGTTCGGTTCCCGTAAATCGAACGAACCTGCGAAAGCCGGGAAACGGAAATCAAATTGCTGCGGGTCGTCGTCACCGCGACGAACGGCAAACGACGAAATCGCGTTCCGCCGACAATTCCGATTTGCTGAAGCTGCGTCAAATCGGCTTCGGTCGGCAAATGATGAAAAACGATGACCGCGTTGATATTGCCGTCGTCGGTCAATTGATGGAGCCGCACGGCTAATTCCGGGTCAACGCTCTGCAAGCCGCTCGTTTGAATTTGCTGCCCGTCCGCGCCGGTTAAAGTAATACCGTCCGCGCCCGTCAATGTAACGCCGTCCGCGCCGGTGAGAGTGATGCCGTCCGCGCCCGTCAATGTAATGCCGCTTGGCGAAATCATTTGTGAAATTACGCCGTCCGCGCCCGTCAAAGTGATTCCGTCCGCGCCGGTCAATGTAATACCGTCTGCGCCCGTCAAAGTGATTCCGTCTGCACCGGTGAGAGTGATGCCGTCCGTGCCGACCGACTGAACGCCGTCCGCGCCGGTCAGCGTAATGCCGTCTGCGCCGGTTAAAGTAATACCGTTCGGTCGGCGCACGATAATCGAGTCAGCCTGTCGAGTTACACCGTCTGCGCCGGTCAGCGTGATTCCATCCGCGCCGGTTAATGTAATACCGTCTGCGCCCGTCAAAGTAATTCCATCTGCACCGGTGAGAGTGATCCCGTCGGTTCCGGTGTAAGTCGAACTGTCCGCCCCGGTTAAAGTAATGCCGTCTGCACCGGTGAGTGTGATGCCGTCTGCGCCGGTCAAAGTAATGCCGTTTGATTGATAGCTGAGAAAATTATCCGCGCCGGTTAAAGTGATACCGTCCGCGCCGGTGAGTGTGATCCCATCCGCGCCGGTCAAGGTAATGCCGTTAGTCCGTGAAACGAAAATACCGGCTTGCGCCGTATTAAATCCAAACACGAAAAGCATCAGAAAACAGAAGAAAGATCGCCAAGTTATATTTTGATCGGCTTTTCTGAACGGGCTGGTTCTCGACTTTTTGTTCATCAGTAGTTGTTTTATGTATAAAATGGAATTCTTAAATTTTTTGATGCTTACATTTATCAAGAAAATTCTGAAACTTCTCAATCGCATCACGCAAAAATTATACCTTCACATTGCTAAACATTAAGATACATTACCGGACTTGAGTAATTCTTGAGAGACTTGAGAAAAGTTGAAAATTTTAAAGCCGTGCGATTGACAAAAAATCCTGCCGGTTAAGCAACGCGCCTCAAGAGCCGGGCATCAAGTTTATAGGCTGAGAGTCAAGCCTGTTTTTCATTCAAGCGCGGCTAACAGTCTTTCTGGTTCCTCCTGTTTCTTTAACCCGTCGGGTATGCGACCCGGCGGGCTTTTTTATTTCGCCGGGTTAAATTTTTACCTGCGAAAAAGCACAAAACTCAAAAATATTTATTTTTGAGTTTTGCGCTTTTTCTTGTTTGTGAATTTGTGTTTTTGATTGACTATTCTTTTGCCTTTGATAAAAATCACTTCGACGTTTTTTGCAGATTTTTCCTCGCCGCTAAAGCGAGTTGTTGAGCGCGGGGCAGTGCTTCGACGGCTTTGGCGATTTGTAAATCTTCTTCGACGAGAACCTGATTTGCCGCGACGCTGCCGAATGCCGCCGTCGCCAGATTGAGGCGCAGACGGGACTTGATAAATGTTTTTTCCGATTCGAGTTTATCGCCGGCAGTTTTCCAAATTTTATCGCTGTTGATAAATTTTTTAAACACGACAAATAGTTCGTCGCTCGTCGAAAATTCGCTTGGTCGGACGCGATGACCGTATTGAATCTGTCCGCTGACTTTATAACTCTCGAAATTTTTCACTCTGCCGCTCGCCAGTTCGCGGGCGAAAAAGAAAAGCGCGTCGAGCAGCGCGATTTGCGTTTGATTCATTTGCGCGGTTTTGACGATTTCATCGGGTGTGATGCCGTCGCCGCCGAAAATTTTTCTGCCGGTAATCGTCTGACTCGCGTTAATGTTTTTCTCTTTTTCGGTTAAAACGACTTTGTGATTGAAATAATCATAAATGTTCCCGTTCGAGTAATCGCGCTGAATCGAGCGACCCGAAGGCGTGTAATATCTGGCGGTCGTCAAAGTGAGACCCGAACCGTAGGGCAAATTAATCACGCTTTGGACGAGACCTTTACCAAAAGTGTTTTCGCCGATAATGAGTGCGCGGTCGTCATCCTGAAACGCGCCCGCGACGATTTCCGAAGCGGACGCGCTGCCGTCGTTGACCAAAACGACGAGCGGCATTGATTCGGCTGATTTGTTCGTTGATTTCCACGTTCGGTTATCAATCGGGAAACGTCCGCGCTGCGTTAAAATCGTGCTGCCCGACGGCAGAAACTTTTCGGCGACGCGCACGGCTTGCTCTAAAATTCCGCCGGGATTTTCGCGCAAATCCAAAATCAGCGATTTCATTCCCTGCTCGCGCAAGTCGTTCAGTGCGACGTTCAACTCATCGAGCGTCGTGTAATTAAATCCTTCCGAAAGATCAACGTAGCCGATGCCCTGTCGCAGCAGATAAGCGTCGGGAATCGAAGGCTGCGGAACGCGGTTGCGGCGAATTTCAATAGTTTCAACTTTCAATGACTCACCGTGTTCGATGGTCAAACGCGCAATCGAGCCTTTTTTACCGCGCACTTTGTCGCGGACGAAAGCCGAAGATTTGCCGGAAACTTTTTCGCCGTTGACCGTCAGAATTTTGTCGCCGAAGCGCAGACCGGCGCGAAAAGCGGGCGAATCGGGAAACGTCGAAGTGACGAACGTGTCGAAAACGCCGTCTCTTTGATAATTGACAATCGTCGCGCCGATGCCGAAATATTCGCTTTGCTGGTCGGTCAAAAGTTCGTCGTATTCGGTCGAATCGAAATAATTTGAATGCGGATCGAGGACGCGCAGCATCGCTGTCACTGATGATTTCGTCAGTTCGTTATAATCAATCTTTTTGCCGTCAACGTAATTTTTGCGTATGATTTCCAGCGCGTCGGAGAAATCGCCGGAAATGCGCGGCTCACCGATTGGAACTGAACCGATTTTCAGGTTTTCCCGCGAGTTTGGAGTCGAGGCGGAAAACGACGTGCCGCGCGTGATTTTAAAAGGCTCAAAATCGGGCAGTTGCGAGACCTCTTTCGATTGAGCGAAGACCGCGCCGCCGAGAGCCGTCACCGCCAAAAATAAAAATAAAATTCCCCTCATAGTCTATCGAGACCTCAACAAAATAAAGTTAAAAAGTCGCGCCGTCGTTTTTGTTTCGTGAGGCGATTGTGACAAAACACACCGCCGCCGCGCAACTCAAAACAGCCGCTGAAGCAAAATAAATGACAAAATTTCCAAGTGCTTCTGAAAAGATTTAAAGCGGCGCGTTTTCCAGTTTTTTTTATTTCCGGTTTATCTCCTTTCAATGCTTGATAAAAAAGGCGAAACTGAGCGAAAATCTTGTCTATGCCGGATGAGAAAAATACCGATCTCGCGGATAAACTGCGGTCTATCATTGAAACGGTGGATGTCGCTAATGCGTTGACCGCGCCGCTCGCCGTTTCCATCGAGCATCTGCTGAAAATTTCCGCCGCCGAAATTAATTCCGAAGAAGCCTCGGTGCTGGTGCGCGACGGCGACGACGGCGATTTGCGCTTTCTGGCGGCGGTCGGAAAAGTTGCCGAACATCTAAAAACTCTGAAAATTCCGGCTGGCAAAGGCATCGCCGGTTTCGTTTTTTCGTCAGGTCAACCGATGGCTTTAACCGATGTCGGCGAAGAAGATTCGTTTTACGCCGAAGTTGACCGGCAAACCGGCTATTCGACGCAGACGATTTTAGCTACGCCGCTCCGTCACAACGGCGAAATCATCGGCGTTCTCGAATACGTCAACCGCATCGGAGAACCGCCCTACGCATCTTTTACGGCGGCGGAAATGGATCAGGTCGCGCTTTTTGCCGAAGCCATCGCGTCGCTGGTGAACGCTTACGAATCGGCAAAGTTATTTCAGGATTTGGGCGATAAAATGCTTTCCGCGTCCGAAACTCTAAAATACGAAGAAATGCGCGAATGGGTCGGTAACTTGCGGGAGACGAACGAACACAAGGAAATGATTGATCTGGCTTTGACCGTGCGCGAACTCGCCGGACGCGGCGACGCGGAACGGAAAATGTGCCGGGAAATTTTAGAATCAATTTTGCGATTCTCCGACAGCGAAGCGGAGACGAGTTTTTTGAGCTTTTAACATTCAACATTTAGCAGTTAGCATTTACCGTTTATCAATTTCCTCTTTCTATCGAAGCCGACAACGATAAACGCTAACTGCTAACTGATAACTGCTAACTGAATATATGACAACGGTTTCAGCCTACGAATCGAACGAACATTTGACTATCTCGACTTATTTCCAAATTGACGAAAGTTGGAAATTGCGGACGGGAAAAGGTGTCGGAGTCGCCGTCATAGACAGCGGCATTGACACGACGCACGCCGATTTGCAGGGCAGAGTCAAAGAATCGGTCGAAGCGCGCGCCGAACACAAGCGCATTCTTTTCGAGCCGTCCGACATCGGCGATTCAGCCGGACACGGGACGGCTTGCGCCGGAATTATCGCCCGCATTGCGCCGGATGTCGAACTTTACAGCATCAAAGTTCTCGGCGCGGGCGGACTCGGCGACGGCATCGCCTTTCTCGCCGGACTCGAATACGCCATCAAAAACCGTTATCAAATTATCAATCTGAGTCTCGGCACGACCAAACCGCAATTTTTCGCTCCGCTTCACGATTTGCTCGACCGCGCTTATCAGGCGGGCTGCATCGTCGTCGCAGCGGCGAACAATCTGCCGCAGCCGTCTTTCCCGTCAGTCTTTTCGTCGTCGCTCATTTCGGTCAGCAAACACGAAGATTCCGATCCGTTCAATTTCGGTTTTCGCTATGGCGAAGTCATCGAACTGACCGCGCCCGGCATCAACATCCGCACACCGTGGCTTAATAACAGTTACAAAAGTCTGACGGGAAACAGTTTCGCCTGCCCGCACATCGTCGGCATTATCGCGCTGCTGCTCGAAAATTATCCGCAGCTCACGCCGTTTCAAGTCAAATCCGCGCTCTACGCGATTGCTCAGGAAAATGAGGAACGCGCCAAAGCCGCCGCCG
>JAJAZE010000170.1 GCA_026785925.1 Pyrinomonadaceae bacterium | reverse complement strand
GGCACGAAGTTTATGCGCTATCGAAGTTTTAACCCGACACTGACCGATTATATTTTGGTTTCGCAGGAAGAAGCGCACGTCGAACATTACACCAGACAGGCGAACGGCGACTGGATTTTGCGCGAGTATTACGGGGCGGACAAAACTTTTCAGATTGATTCGGTTGCGTGTTCGCTTGGTCTGGCGGATATTTATGACCGCGTTGAATTTGATTGAGAAATCTGTTTCCGTCTTTTTATTTTTTCACCGAAAGACTTTTGTAAATCGTCTCGATCCAAAAATCCGGTTTGATAAATCCTTCGCCCCAAGATTTGTATTTGGCGGGCAAGCCGTCTTTTTTCAAACCTTCCAGAGTTTTTCCGCTCGCCATTCCTTTCTGCACGGCATCGGTCGTCTCGATCAGCATTTGGTGATAAGCCTTCAAATCGGCGAGCGTCGAAAGTGCGCCGTGTCCGGGAATTATTTTGACATCGGCGGGCAGTTTGGCAATTATCTCGCCGATGTTTTTCGTCAAGCCCGAAACGCTGCCGCCGTTGTCCAGATCAACAAAGGGAAATCTGCCGGTGAAAAAATCGTCGCCCAAATGCACGACGTTGGCTTTGGTGAAAAAGATTACCGAATCGCCGTCGGTGTGTCCATTCGGATAATGGACGGCGCGGATTTCTTCGTCGTTGAAATGGACTGACATTGATTGGTCGTAGGTAAAAATGGGCAGCGCGAATTTCTCATACACCGGAACTTTATTTCCCAAAACCAATGATTCGACCGACAGCCGCTTGCGGACGTTGGTATGCGCGAGAATCAGCGAATCTTTGCCGAAAAATTTATTGCCTTCGGTATGATCGCCGTGCCAGTGCGTATTGAAAATGAAGCGCGGCTTTTCCGAGCCGAGAGCTTTCAAGGCTTCGGCGATTTTCGCGGAAACCTGCGCGTAATCGTCGTCAACGATTAAAATTCCGTCCGCGCCGGTTGATACGCCGATGTTGCCGCCGCGACCTTGCAGCATATAAACGCGGTCGGTGATTTTTTGGGTTTTAACCGTGATCTCCTGGGTTTGATTTTCGTTTTCGTGTTTTTTGTGCGCGAGAACGGCATTTGAAAACAGGCTTAAAAGAAGCGAAGAGGCGATGAAATTTTTCAGCATAATTGGCGTTTGATATTATCCCGACGATTGGTTTTTCTGCGATTTGTATTATTTTGATGTTTTTACACGATGAATGCAAATAAACGGCGCGAAACAGCCTGCTAATACGCGGCTGCTCGTCAGGCGCACGATTTAAAATGGAAAAGACGGACAAATCGCAATCGCGGTTTTGTCCGTCTTTTGTTGTCGGTCATTGCAAAAGCTATTCGGTAAATTCGAGTTCGAGTTCGTCTTCGCAGAAATCGAATTTAACCGGCGCGGATTCCGATTTGTCGGCGTAGACGGCTTTGAACCACTGAACGCATTTTTCGTCGTCGGTTGATTTGTCCCACACCAAAGTCATTGATTTGCCGGCGGCAATGCCGCCGCTGATGTCGAAATAGCCATACGTTTTGCCGTCTTCGGAGACCAATAGTTTTTTGATCGCAGTGTCCGTTTTGTTATAGACCTTAAACGAAAATTCGCTACTCTGCGCGTAGCTCGCGGTAAAACTCGTTAAAACTAAGGCAATCGCCAAAAAGTTCAGCACTAAGGCTATTGGCTACAACATTAAATTTATGCAATAATTTTCCAGTTTTCAAATTTCAATACAAAAGATAAATCAATGCAAAAAATAATCGGTTCCATATTTCTCTTAATACTATTGGTATTTTCTGCTAACGCGCAAAACTCAAGAAAAATCAAAGCCCCTAAGCCTGTAAAACCAACAGTAATTCAGCCGGAGAAACTAGCAGTAAATCAAAAAGACTGTGTGCCAAAAATAACCTCTCAAGTGATTCGTCCTTTTTTACGTGGCAAAGTTCTTAAAGAAATTTCGACTACTTTGGTTGCGACTGGTGGAACCACTGCTACTGAGTGGACATTCGACACGAAAGAGATACTTGAAATTGATGTTGTTGAGACAACCTTTCTAGGTAACCAAACAATAGTCGTAGCACAAATTAAAACGGGCGATGCGCCCGGCGCTCAAACAACTATTTATGACGAAGATGACAATGTTGTGGCTAATCCTGTATTAACAATAGAAGGTCGAATTAGATTAACGCTAGAGAATATTGCTAATCAACAAACACTAATAAAACTTGAAAATTTGACCGTTAAAGGTACTCACACAGAACCGACAATTAGAAATTTTAAGCAAAACTAGTTATATAAGTTATTGATTCTTCGTTGAACTGCTGGACTTCCACGAAAAATAAATTTCAAGAATAATTTTGGTTCATATTTATCATCTCCATTAATTCGTAAATTTTCCGACGCGGTTTGCGTCTGCTGGATTATACATACGAAAGATAAGTTTCACAATCTTTTTTATCGCCGGATAAAATCTTTTGATTATTGCTTTTGCGCTTTAGAGATTATAAATTATAAAGAAAAGTTTAAGCGGGAGAAAACAGATGGCAAAAGATGTAATAAAGGTTGACGGTGAAGAAACGGTCGTTCGGGAAGACACGGCGAAGGCATATCGCGGCACGATTTGGGCTTTAATCAGCGTGGCAGCTTTCGTGGTGATCGGGGCGATTCTATTTTTCACCTTTTTCGGAGGCTCTCTCGGCGACGGAAAACTGGAAAGTCCGAAGGCAATCGATAAACAACGACAATAAGATAATGCTAAACGGTAAGTGGTAAGTGGTAAATGGAAGATGCTTTATCTAATTTGCCGCTTACCTTTTTCTTTATTTACCACTTACCGTTTAGCACTTACCACTAATGAAATATGTTGATTTTAGGCATTGAAAGTTCGTGCGATGAAACGGCGGCGGCGGTTGTGCGCGACGGAATTGAGATTTTATCGTCGGTCATTTCTTCGCAGATCGAGCTTCATAAACCGTTCGGCGGTGTCGTGCCGGAACTGGCGGCGCGGGAACATCTGGAAAAAATTGATCCGATGGTTGATGAAGCGTTGGCGCGGGCGAATGTTTCGCTCGCCGAGATTGACGCAATCGCCGTGACGCAAGGTCCGGGACTGATCGCATCCTTGCTCGTCGGTGTCTGTTACGCCAAAGCTCTGGCGTTCGGTCTCGACATTCCTTTCGTCGGTGTCAATCACATCGAAGGTCACGTTTATTCAATCGCGTTTGAAAATCCGGCGGTCGAGTATCCGGCTTTCGCCCTGATCGTTTCGGGCGGACACACAAATCTTTTTTACATTCCCGAACCCGGAAAATACAAAGTCGTCTCGCGCACACGCGACGACGCGGCGGGCGAGGCATTTGATAAAGTGGCGAAAATGCTCGGACTCGAATATCCGGGCGGACCGGAAATTGAAAAATTAGCCGTCGAAGGCGACGCGCGGAAAATAAAGTTTCCCGTCGCCAAAATCTCCGACGGGCGACCCGACTTCAGCTTCAGCGGACTGAAAACCGCCGTTTCGCGCTACCTGCGCGAAAATGAAATTGCGCCGACGGCAAAAGGTGAATCGCCGTCGCCGGAAATCAAAGACATCGCGGCGAGTTTTCAAGCGACGGTTATCAAATCGCTGCTCGGCACAACGGAAAAAATGGCGGCGGAATACCACCCGAAAACCTTGATCGTCGCGGGCGGCGTGGCGTGCAACAACGCTCTGCGCGAAGCGGCGGCAACGCTCGGCGCGAAATTAAATCTGCCGGTTTATTTTCCTTCAAAACATCTCTCGACCGATAACGCGGCGATGATTGCGGCGGCTGGATATTTTCATTTGCGGCGCGGCGAGCGTTCCGATTTGCGGATGACGGCGGACGTTTCGATGCGGCTGCAAAATTTTGAGAACGAAGACGGCGAATTGAAACGAAAAAAAGTGCGCTACCGACTGTAAAAAAATGCTTGTTTTTATTTGCGCCAACCTCTAAAATCAAACCACACGCCCGATACTTTATAAAGCGCAAAAGCGGTCAGGAGAGTTTTAAGAAATCCAGTAGTTTGTTATTCGATACAGACTAAATTGTTGGCGATGCGTCTAAAAGCACAACGGAATCGAGATGGCGCGAAAAAATATTTCAAAAAATAATTCAAGTTAATTGGGGAGAAATTAAATGCGATATTTCAAGTATTCAATAATTTTGGCAATCGTTTTTGCCATCGGTAGTTTGTCATCGGCGGCGCAAACCGCGTCACCGGTTAAGATTCGTCTGGCTCCGTATTTGTCGGGATTAAG
>JAJAZE010000169.1 GCA_026785925.1 Pyrinomonadaceae bacterium | reverse complement strand
TTCGACGCGCCCGACTTTTTTCATTCGTTTTTTGCCTTCCTTTTGTTTTTCGAGCAGTTTGCGTTTTCTCGAAATGTCGCCGCCGTAGCATTTGGCGATGACGTTTTTGCCCATTGATTTGACCGTTTCGCGGGCGATCACGCGGTTGCCGATGGCGGCTTGAATGGCGACTTCAAACATCTGGCGCGGAATCAGTTCCTTCATTTTGGCGGCGATCACTCTGCCTTTTTGGTCGGCGGTTTTGCGGTGCAGAATCAGGGCGAGCGCGTCAACCTGTTCGCCGGAAACCAAAATGTCGAGCTTGACCAAATCGCTTTCGACGTAGCCGGACAGATGATAATCCAAAGAGGCGTAACCTTTGGAAACGCTTTTTAATCTATCGTAAAAATCTAAAACGATTTCGTTGAGCGGGATTGAATAGACGAGCATCACGCGGTTTGAGGTGACAAATTCAAACTTTTTCTGGATGCCGCGCTTTTCTTCGAGCAGCGGGAGAATTCCGCCTAAAAAAGTGTCGTTGGTTAAAATCGTCGCTTCGATAAACGGTTCTTCGATTGTTACAATTCTGCCGGTGTCGGGCATTTTCGACGGCGAATCAACTTCGGTCGTCACGCCGTCGGTCGTCGTCACGCGGTATCGAACGCCCGGCGCGGTCGTGATTAAATCCAAATCGAATTCGCGCTCCAATCTTTCCTGCACGATTTCCATATGGAGAAGTCCGAGAAAGCCGCAGCGGAAACCGAAGCCGAGCGCGGTCGAGCTTTCCGGCTCAAAGAAAAACGAAGCGTCGTTTAACCGCAGTTTTTCCATCGCGTCGCGCAAATCTTCGTATTGCGCCGAATCGGTTGGGTAAAGTCCGGCGAAAACCATCGGTTTGACTTCCTGAAAACCGGGCAGCGGTTCGGTGACGGGTCGCGCTGTTTCCGTGATCGTATCGCCGATTTGCACGTCGGCGACGGTTTTGATCGAAGCGGTTAAAAAACCGACTTCGCCGACGCTGAGTTCGTCAATCGGTGTCGGACGCGGACGATTAACGCCAAGCGTTTCGACTAAATAATCGCGTCCGGTGTTGAAGAATTTGATTTTGACACCTTTCTTAATCGTGCCTTGAATGACGCGGAACAGCACAATCACGCCGCGATAACTGTCATACCAACTATCGAAAATCAAAGCCTTGAACGGCGCGTTCGGGTCGCCTTTCGGCGCGGGAATCTTTTTGATGATGGCTTCTAAAACTTCCTCGATGCCGATGCCGGTTTTCGCGCTGGTTAAAACCGCGTCGCTCGTATCCAAGCCGATGATGTTTTCGATCTGCTCTTTAATACGGTCGGGTTCGGCGGACGGCAAATCAATTTTGTTCAGCACCGGAATCAATTCCAGATCGTTTTCTAACGCTAAATATGTGTTCGCCAAAGTCTGCGCCTCAACGCCCTGCGAAGCGTCTACAATCAACAAGGCGCCTTCGCAAGCTGACAAACTTCTGGAAACTTCGTAGGAAAAATCAACGTGACCGGGCGTGTCAATCAAATTCAAAACATACTGCTGACCGTCTTTTGCCGTGTAATCGAGCCGGACGGCGTGGGCTTTAATCGTGATGCCGCGCTCGCGCTCCAAATCCATATCGTCTAGCAGCTGCTCTTCCATATCGCGGTCGGCGACCGCGCCCGTAATTTGCAAAAGCCGGTCGGCGAGCGTTGATTTGCCGTGATCAATGTGCGCGATGATTGAAAAGTTTCTGATAAAGTTCGAGTCCATAAAGTGTGTTCAAATAAAATTTTAAGAGTAAATAATCAATCTTTACAATAGCAAACCGCCTGCGAATTCGCATTCGAGTTTTCTTTTGGTTTCGGCGAATGATTTTGTAGAAGCCAAACTTTGAAACAATTGATTGTTTGTGCGCGTAGTTTTGCCAAAGATTTCGTCTCGACTTTAGCGAGCGTTTTGGTCTCGACAACCGATCAAACTATTTTAGATAATTTAAGGTAATTTATGAACAAAAGAATTTTTGTCTCTCTCATCGCTTTGTTTTCAATCGTTTTTCAAATCGCCGTGCCGACGTGGGCGCAGCAGTCGAAAGAAAATAAATCCGTTCAATTCGACCGCAGCCGTTACACGATTCTGCACAAAAAATTCGTGCTGGATAACGGTTTGACTTTGCTCGTTCACGAAGACAAAAGTGTGCCGATTGTTGGCGTGAATCTCTGGTATCACGTCGGTTCGCGCAATGAAAAGCGCGGCAAAACCGGGTTTGCCCATCTGTTCGAGCATTTCTTTTTTAACGGTTCGGAAAATTATCCGCGCGGATTTCGGGAAGCGATGGACGATTTGGGAGCGAATAATCGAAACGGAACGACGAACACCGACCGGACGAATTTTTTTGAAGACGTTCCCGTTTCCGCGCTCGAAAGAACGCTGTATCTAGAAGCCGATAGAATGGGTTTTCTCGCCAATTATATTTCCAAAGAAATGCTCGAACGCGAGCGCGGTGTCGTGCAGAACGAGAAACGGCAAGGCGAAAATCAACCGTATGGGCGCGTTTTTTCGGAAATCAGCGGGAAAGTTTATCCGTATTCGCATCCGTATTCGTGGTCAACCATCGGTTCGATGGAAGATTTAAACGCGGCTTCGCTCGACGATATTAAGGAATGGTATCGAACTTATTACGGACCGAATAACGCCGTTATCTCATTGGCGGGCGACATTACGCCGGAACGCGCTCTGGAACTGGTGACGAAATACTTCGGCGGCATCGCTCCCGGACCGGCTCTGACGCGCACCGAAAAGTGGATTCCGACGCTTGACCGCAACATCCGCGACGAGATGGAAGACCGCGTTCCGCAAGCAAGAATTTACCGCGTTTATCACGCGCCGACCTGGAAAGATGCCGAGTTTCAGCATTTGAGTTTGTTCGCCGACGTGCTTGCCGGTTCAAAAAGCGCGCGGCTCAATCGCCGTCTGGTTTACGAAAAAGAATTAGCGACCGATGTCGGCGCGGGCGCGAACGACGGCGAACTCGGCGGGCTTTTTATCATCACGGCGACCGTCAAAAACGGGGTTAATCCGGCTGATGTCGAACGCGAAATTGATGCGGTCGTAGGTGAACTTTTGGAAAAAGGCGCGACTGAAGAAGAATTACAGCGGGCGCAAAGTCGGAATTTAGCCGATTTTCTGCGCGGCACGGAACGACTCGGCGGATTCGGCGGACGGAGCGATATTCTCGCCGAAAGTATGACTTACGGCGGCTCGCCCGATTTTTATCTGAATCGTCTGGAGACGATGGCGACGGCGAAAACCGCCGATGTCAAAGCGGCGGCAAATCGCTGGCTGCGGGCGAATCACTACACGATGCTCGTCAAACCGTTGGCGAAATTGTTTGCCGGAAAAACTGATTTCGACCGCAAAATTCTGCCCGCTTTGAACGCCGCGCCGGAAATAAAATTTCCCGAAATGCAGCGGGCAAAATTGAAAAACGGCTTAAACGTGATTCTGCTCGAACGTCATTCCGCGCCGATTGTGAACGTCGCGCTGGCGGTTGACGCGGGTTCGGCTTCGGATAAACCGGAAAAAGCGGGCGCGGCGACGCTCGCGCTCGATTTGATGGATGAAGGCACGAAAACACGCAACGCTTTTCAAATTACCGACCAACTCGACTCGCTCGGCGCACGACTCTCGACGGGCAGCTCGCTCGATATGTCGTTTGTGAGACTTCAGGCGACGGCGGCGAATTTGAAACCGTCGCTCGAAATTATGACCGATGTCGTTTTGAATCCCTCGTTCCCGAACGATTTGTTTGCGATTCAGAAACAGCGGCGATTAGCAAATATCGGACAGGAAAAAGCCAACCCGAACGCGCTGGCGCAAAGAATTCTGCCCGCGATTATTTACGGCGCGAATCACGCTTACGGCAAAACCGCTTCGGGCAGTGAAAAGAGCGTGACGGGAATCACGCGCGAAGATTTAACGGCGTGGCATAACGAATGGTTCAAACCGGGCAGCGCGACCGTAATCGTGACGGGCGACGCGACGATGGAAAAACTTCTGCCGCAGCTCGAAGAATCTTTCGGCGCGTGGAAATCCGGCACGGCTCCGAAGAAAAATCTGCCGACGGTCGGGAAAACTTCCGGCAAAAAAATCTATCTGATTGACAAACCCGACGCGCCGCAGTCAACCATCGTCGCCGCGCACATCTCCGAAACGAGCGGTCAGCCGGAAGATTTGGCGGCGGAACCGGTTTTCCAAAACTTCGGCGGAATGGCGACTTCGCGGCTCAATCGCAATTTGCGGCTCGATAAACATTGGAGCTACGGCACGAGCGGACAGTTAACGAACGTTCGCGGACAGCGAACATTCGTCGTCGTCGCGCCGGTGCAAACCGACAAAACTAAAGAATCAATGGTTGAAGTCGTTAAAGAAATCAACGACATCGCGGGCAATCGTCCGATCAGCGGCGAGGAATTTACCAGCATTATGCGAAATATGACTTCGCGTTTGGCGGGCAGATTTGAAACGCTCGCCGCTTTGGAAGGCGCGGCGATCACTTCGCTCAATTACAATTTGCCGAATGAATACTGGTCGCGTTACGGCGCGAACATTCGCGCTTTGACCGAACCGCAGTTGGCTGATGCCGCGAAAAAATTCGTTCGTCCCGGCGAAGTCGTTTGGATCGTCGTCGGCGATTTGAAACGTATCGAAGCGGGCATTCGTGAACTCGGCTACGGCGAAGTTATCAAACTTAACGCCGACGGCGAGCCGATTATGTAAAAGCGGTTTATTTTTGATTAGCCAAAAGCGGAACATCTCTATGTAAGCAGAGATGTTCCGCTTTTTTGTGTCTGGAAAGTCAGCTAAACGTGAAGAGAAGATAAATTTTAAAAAGTTGAAATTTATTTGAATCCGTTTCCAAAAACTTTACGAATAGCCATATTGTAACTATTTCTCAGCGATAAAATTAATGTTTTATATCGGCTTGTAAAACATAAAAATTTTAACTTTACTTTCAGCAGTTTTTACGGGGAGTTCATTCATGGGGCGAGTTTTTAATCGGCAGAGCTTTTTGGCAATGTCTTTTCTATTGGGTTTGTTTTTCTTCGGCGGACTAATAAAAGCGAATGCCATCACGCTTTATGGTGTCACTACCACCAATCAACTTGTGCGGTTTGATTCGGCAACGCCCGGCACGGTAATCACCGTCGGCGCAATCACCGGCATTCAAGGCGGCGAAACTATTCTGGGAATTGATTTTCGACCCGCCACCGGACAACTTTACGCGCTCGGCAACGCGAGCCGTCTTTACACAATCAACACGGCAACCGGCGCGGCGACTTTCGCTTCGACGTTGAGCATTCCGCTCAACGGAACTTCGTTCGGAGTGGATTTCAATCCGGTCCCGGATCGTTTGCGGGTGACGAGCGACACTAAACAAAATCTTCGGATCAATGTCGATACGGGAGCAGTTATCGTAGACGGAACGCTGAACTCGCCGAGCGGTACGCCGCCCGACCCGACCATCGGTGCTTCGGCTTACACGAACAGCTTTGCGGGCGCAACTACGACGACGCTTTATAATATCGATTATTTCCGCGACCGTCTGACGATTCAAACTCCACCGAACGACGGAACGCAAACGGCGGTCGGTGCGCTCGGCGTAGATGCTTCGGCAGTCGTCGGTTTTGACATCACGGCGGCGACCGGAATCGGCTACGCGGCGTTAAATGTCGGCGGCATCTCCGGGCTTTACACGATAAATTTGACGACCGGCGCGGCAACGCTCGTCGGCGCAGTCGGCGGCGGCGTAAGTTTAACCGGAATTGCGGTTGAGATCGGTTCGATACGAGGGTTGACTGTTTTCGGTTTGACGACATCCAACAGTCTCGTCCGCTTTAACAGTGCGCGACCGAACACGCTTCTTGCCAAAGTAGGGATTAGCGGTTTGCAAACCGGTGAAAACCTGATCGGAATTGACGTGCGCCCATCCAACGGATTGCTTTACGCAACCGGCAACACGGGACGCATTTATACGATTAATACGGCGACCGGCGCGGCGACGTTTGTCGTGCAAATGTCGGTGGCTCCGAGCGGAACGAATTTCGGTTACGACTTCAATCCCGTTCCCGACCGCTTGCGAATCGTCAGCGATACCGACCAAAATCTCCGCGCCAACGTGATGGACGGCGTAACGCTCGTTGACGGAACGCTCGCGTATCAGGCAGGCGATCCGAATTTCGGACAAAATCCGAATATCGTTGCCGCAGGTTATACCAACAACTTCGCTGGAACGACGACCACGGCACTTCGCGTTATTGACTCGAATCTCGACATCATTGCCACCCAGATTGACCCGAACGGCGGCGTTTTGCAGACCGCCGGAAGTCTGGGAGTCAATACGACCGCGAATGTCGGTTATGACTTTGCGGGCGCGACCAGTATTCCGGTTTTGTCTTTGCAGGTCGGCAGCGATACGACTTCCAAATTATTTACTGTAATGGCAACCGGCGGATTTGTGCGGGCGGCTTTCATCGCGCCGATTGGCGGCACTGAACCGCTGCGCGGCATAGCGGTCGCGGGCGGCGGCGGCACGGCTTCGAGAAACATTCTCGATTTCGGCGGCGACAGTCGGGCGGACTTCAGCGTCTTCCGATTCAGCAACGGTTTCGTCTTTATTTCACGTCCCGACGGCTCGGCTTTCGGGTTCCCGTTCGGTATTGCCGGTGACGATAAATTTACGCCGGGCGATTATGACGGCGATGGCAGAACTGATTTGGCGGTTTTCCGCAACAGCACCGGCGTTTTCTACGTCCAGCGCAGTTCAGACAATACAGTGACCGGTTTTCAATTCGGTTCGCCGGGTGATGAGCCGGTTGCCAGAGATTACGACGGCGACGGACGCACCGACTTTGCAGTGGTGCGGCGTACCGGTAACACGACCGGTGCGCTGACTTGGTTTATCAATAACAGTTCGGACGGTTCTTTTCGAGCCGCGCAATTCGGCATTGCCAGCGATGCCGTTGCGCCCGGCGATTATGACGGCGACGGCAGATTTGATCTGGCGGTTTTTCGCGGCTCGGGCGACCAACCCGCGACCTTTTTTGTCCAACGCAGTTTGCTCGGTTTTACTGCCGTCCAATTCGGCATCGGCAGCGATTTGGTCGTCCCGGGCGATTATGACGGTGACGGCAGAACTGATTTTGCGGTAGTTCGTGACGGCACGAATTATCAATGGTATATTCTGCGAAGTTCGGATAATGCCGTGCAGTTTGACCAACTCGGAACAAAATCATTTTTAACCGTCCAAAACGATTATGACGGCGACGGCAGAACCGATGTCGCTGTTTATGATCCGAACACCGGATTCTTCTCTATCAGAAGAAGTTCCAACGGCGGTTTGACGCAATTCAAATTCGGGCAGCTCGGAGACTTTCCGATTGCCAACTACGATACACACTAAACAAGGGGGTTTTCGATTGAATCATTTTTTGTCGAATTATTTCAACAAAATGAGCCGGTAAAATAATGATTTAATTGAAAACTACTCAGAGGGAGTTAGAAAAATGAAAAATTTATTTTATGAAAAAAGTTTGAAAATGACTCGCATTTTCTTTGTTGCAGCATTGTGCCTGAGTATTTCAGGATTAAACACTTTTGCTTCGAGCCACGCGGAAGCACCGCTGACCAGTATGGACCGCTACGCGGATAACACCGATGTCTACGCTTTTCGCAGCAGCGAAGCGGGTCGCGCCGGTTTTGTCACGCTGATTGCTAATTTCATTCCGCTGCAAGACCCGTCGGGCGGTCCGCAGTTCTTTCGTTTCGACGATACCGTGCAGTACGAAATTAAAATTGACAACACGGGCGATGGCTTGCAGGACATCACTTATCAGTTTATGTTTCAAACAAATATCCTCAACCGCAACACGGTTTTGGGTATGAACACGATCAACATTGACGGACAGATAACTAGTTTGGCTGACCTCGATTATAATATGCCGCAAACCTATTCGGTTCGCCGAATTGACGGCAGCACGGGTCCGAACGGACAGCTTATTGCCAGCGGACTGCGGATGCCGCCTTCGAACATCGGACCGCGCACCACGCCTAATTACGAAACCAACTTGGGGCAACCGGCGATTTATCCTTTAGGCACTGACGGCAGCCGAGTTTTCTGCGGACAGCGCGATGAAGGGTTTTTCCTCGACCTCGGCGTTTTCGACGCAATCGGTTATCGCTCACTCGCGCCGACCGGCGGTGTGGATACGTTGAGAAGTTTTAACGTCAACACGATTGCGATTGAAGTTCCGATTCAGAGCTTGACGCGCAACGGTGCCGTCCCGACCAGCACGACCGATCCGAATGCGGTCATCGGCGTTTTCTCAACTGCCAGCCGCGGTTCGCTGCGAACGATTGCAGCCAACGGAACCCGCAGTCAGACCGGCACGTTCGTGCAGGTTTCGCGTCTCGGCAGCCCGCTGATTAACGAAGTCGTGATTCCGCTCGGACTGAAAGATGCTTTTAACTCGCTCTCGCCGGTTAACGACGCAGTTGCTGCACCGGCAGTTCTCGATCCTGAATTTCCGAAAATTATCCGTCAGGCATTAGGTGCTTTCGGAACTTTTGACGGCTCATTTGCCGGAACCATTAATCTTCCGCCCGCTCCGCGCAATGACATCGCGGCGATTTTCGTCACCGGTATTCCGGCTGGCGCAGTTCCGGGGTTGCCGAATTACACGACGTTTTTGTCCGACGGTCAGCCGCACGAATATCTGCGTCTGAATGTGGCGATTGCGCCGGTGGCGGCTGGTGCGACCGGTTTTAGCCGTTTAGGATTGCTCGGCGGTGACATCGGCGGATTTCCCAATGGAAGACGAGTCCAAGACGATGTGGTTGACATCGAAGTTCGTGCGTTATTGGGCGGAACACCGTTCACGCCGACTTTTAACGTGTCGCCGAACAACGCTTTCAACGACGGCGTGAGCGCGAACTTTGAAGGCTTTCTGACGCGCTTCCCGTATCTGCAAACGCCGAATGCGGGTAACACACCGCGACCGGCAAACTTCCCGGCAACCCAGACGAGCGCACCAAATGAAGATGGCGGAGAGATGTCATACATCAACGGCTTTCCGGGCTTGAGCTATTTGGTTAAACCGAAGAAGTAAAGTTGGTAAAATAATGAATCGGAGCGCGTGACGATAGTTACGCGCTCCGATTCCGACTTTTGAAGTTATGAAAAAACTTAAAACAAATTCTCCAGGGTGGATGCTCGGCGCGTTTTTCGGCTTAATACTTTTTACCTTGAGCGGCTGCGTCAAACAGGAGGCGTCAAAGTCGAACAATGTCGAATCCCTGCCGACGGTCAAGACTTCGGCGGCAGACGCGGAGATTTTCGCCGCGCAAAAATTTATCGAAAAGTCACCGGACGCACCGAATGGTTACACCAAACTTGCCGTCGCATATATCAGACAGGCTCGTGAAACCGGCGATTTTACTATTAACACGAATGCCCAGACCGCCATCAACCGCGCACTTGAAATCGAACCGCAAAACTACGATGCCCAGAAAATCAACGCCTCGCTGCTTTTAACATTTCATCGCTTTACGGAAGCCTTGGAAGCCGGTCAGAAACTGCGCGAAATCAATCCGCAGGATGCTTTCGTCTATGGCGTTTTGACCGATGCTAACGTCGAACTCGGCAATTATAAAGAAGCCGTCGAAGCCGTCCAAAAGATGGTTGACACGCGACCGAATATGGCATCTTATGCCCGCGTCGGTCACGTTCGTTCGCTGCACGGAGACAGCACCGGCGCGATTGAAGCGTTGAGTCTCGCCTCGCGGGTCGCCGACCCGCAGGATAAAGAAGCGCAAAGTTGGTGTCTGGTTTTTGTCGGCAGCGAATATCTGAAAGTCGGACAGATTGCGGATGCCGAAAGACAATATGACGCGGCACTGAAAATTCTTCCCGATTATCATCTGGCGTTAGCCGGCAAAGGACGCGCCCGCGCCGCCGCCGGAGATTACGAAAACGCCGTTAAATTTTTGACGCAGACGCAGACGCGCGTTCCGACGACCGAAGTCGTCATCGCGCTCGGCGATGTTTATGCCAAAACCGGCAACGCGGAAAAAGCCGCCGAACAATACAAATTAGCTGAATTTATCGAGCAAAAGCTCGGCAATCTCGACCAGCGCAGACTCGCGCTGATGTGGGCTGATCAGGATACGAAACTCGATGAAGCGTTGGCGATTGCGACGCGCGAACACGCGGCGCGAAAAGACATTTACACCGCCGATATTTACGCCTGGTGTCTCTACAAAAAAGGCGATTATCAGGCGGCGAAAACGGCAATCAAAGAAGCGATGCGCCTGAAAACGAAAGACGCGCTGTTTTTTTATCACGCCGGAATGATTGAAAAAGGTTTGGGAAACACCAAAGCCGCCAAAGAATTACTGCAAAAAGCGTTGCAGACCAATCCGACTTTCGACGTTCTGCAAGCCGAAAAAGCGCAGGCGGCGTTGACGGAATTAAAGTAAATTTTAGCTAATGTCGAAACGATTTTCCATATTCACCGCGCTTTTCATCTTCGCGCTCGCTCTGTCGGCGGCGGCGCATCCTTTGAGTAATTTCAGCGTTAACCATTACTCGCGCATCGAAGTCGAGCGTTCGCGGGTGAAAGTTCGCGCCGTCCTGGATATGGCGGAGATTCCGACTTTTCAAGCGACGCAGGAAATTGACGCGAATAAAGACGGCGCGGTTTCCCAAAGCGAACTGGACGATTACGCCGAAAAAATTACACCTGATTTCATCTCCAAGTTATTGCTCTCGGTTGACGGAAACCGTATTGAGCTTCGACCGACCGCGAAAAATATCAGCCAACCGGTTGGCGAAGGAAATTTGCCGACGCTGCGTGTTGAATGGGATTTAATCGGCGATTTGCCAAGTTCGGATGCAGCGATCAGGAAGTTGCAGTTTGAAAATAAAAATGGAACGGAACGCATCGGTTGGAACGAAATCGTCGTCGGGCGCGT
>JAJAZE010000168.1 GCA_026785925.1 Pyrinomonadaceae bacterium | reverse complement strand
TGTGCCGTCCGAAACGGTGACATTGTTAACTGAAAGCGTCGAGCCGGTGGCGCGTTGAAATTCGGAGATTGATTTGTTCAAATCGGTCTGCGCCTGTAATTCCCTTCCTCTGGCGGATAATAATTCGGTTTGCCGCTGCAACACCAGATAAAACGTCGTCACACCGGCGCGAAATTGCCGCTGCTCGCTTTCGTAAAGCTGTTCGGCGGAAGTTCGTGAAGCAATCGCCGATGCCAGACGCGCTTCGGATGAACGCATCGCCTGAAGCGAATTTCTGACTTCGGCTTCGATAATTTGTTCCTGCTGCGCCTTTTGATTTTTGATGCGGTCGGCTTGAACGAGAGTTCTGCCGAGATTCGCTTTCGCCGTGCGATTGCGGAGCGGCAAACTTATCTGCACGCCGAGGCGATAAGTCGGATAATCCTGCGCCAGCAAATTTCCCAGCGAACCGAAATATCCGCCGACGAGATTCGGCGAAACGGTCGTCGTCGTCGCCACGACGAGCGGCGGCAAATTGTTCAACGCGGAAAGCTGATTAACGCGGTCGGTCAGCGCGGAAGTCGAATTGGTGCTGCGCGGCGTGTTCGTTCCCGCCAAACCCTGCGAAATATATGAACCGACCAAATTGATTTCCGGTTTCGTCTGGTCGCGGAAATATCGTTCGTCAATCCGGTTGATTTCAGCATTCGTTTGAAGCTGCGTGATTTCCGGGCGATTGCTCAATGCTCCGGCGACGGCGACTTCGAGCGCGATGCGCGGAGCTTCGAGACTGACTTCGGAAACCGGGGTGATCGGGCGCGTCCATTCGGCGGCATTTCTATCGGGCAGCATCAGAGTTTTCAAAGCGTTTTCCGCCCGCGTGACATCTTCCTGCGCCGTATAAACGCTCTGCTCGAACGTCGTGATCTGCGTGTTGGCGGCGATAATATCAATCGGCGCAAGCACGCCTTTCGACACCAATCGCTGATTGCTTTCAACTTGCGTTCGCGCCTGTTTGACCGCATCAATCTGCACCTGCAAATTTCTGAGAGCGTAAGTCAGATTCCAATAAGCCTGCTCGACCTGCGCGATCACTTCGATGGCTCGCTGGCGAAATTGCGCGTCGGTCAAACTCAAATTCTTTTTGGCGATTTCGATGTTGCGGCGGTTAATATCGAAACGCCGTCCGCGCAAAAGCGGCTGGACGTAACTCAGGGTTAAAGCCGTCGGAAACTGCGGATTGAGCGTCGCGTTACTGTTGCTGGTCGTCAGCCGCGACGAATCGAATCGCGCCGCATATTCGCCGCCCGCGAACGGCGAAAATCCGCTGATGCCGCCCGTGCCGAAAAAGCGTTTCTGCGTCACCGAACCGTTGGTTGCGCCGCCGATGGTCGAAGCCGTCGGTGTCGTCGCGCTTTCGTAATAACTTTCCGAAACAATCGCCGGGTCGTAGACACCGAGTGCGCCGCGCAGATTAAATTCGGCAATCTGCACGTCGTTGCGCGAAGTGTCAATATCGTTGCTGTTCTGCAAAGCCATCGTGATCGCTTCGTCGAGCGTCAACGGCAATTGATTCATCATATCCACGCCGACGCGCTCCGCCGACGGCAAAGGGCGAATCGGTGCTTCAAAATTCGGCGCAATCGGCGGCGGCTCGGTCGGCAGTTCGGCGGGCGCGACACCGCCGGAAGTACCGACGTTCTGCGTTGGCGACGGTTGAATGACTGTATTTGGATTGGTAATCGTGCCGTTCGGCGTGACTCCGGGCGTTGACGGTTGATTTGGTGAATTCGGCGACGGTTGAGTCGGCACATTCGTTGGCGGCGGTGTATTATTCGGCTGCATCGGACGATTTGTTTGATTGGGTTCGGTCGGTTGCTGAACAGGCGGAGTCACCGGCGGCGTTTGCGCTGCAATCGCCGAAGCGGTAAGAAGAATCGTCCAAAATAATAAAACTGCTTTTTTTGTCATAACGCTGAATTTACCGGGTCGAAATGTTTTTCGCTCGAATCAAATTCTAATTAACCTTCGTTTGCCGCGCCCAAATCCGCGTCTTCGACTTTCTTTTTCGGCTTGGAAGTCTTAAAAACTGCTGTCGCTTTCCGGTAAGCCGGACGCAGAGTTTTGGCTTTGAAATTTTCGCAGCCCGCGCCGATGCGCTGCCAGACGGTTGATTCCTGCGCGTCGTCAAATAACGAATAGAAAACCGGAACCGCCAGCAAAGTTAAAAGCAGACACATTGATTGCCCGCCGACTACTAAAATTCCGATTGAGCGGTTGGTCGCCGCGCCCGCGCCGCTGCCGACAACGAGCGGAATCATTCCGGCAACCAAAGCAATCGTCGTCATCAAAATCGGGCGCAGACGGTCACGGTTCGCCTGAATAATCGCGTCGTAGCGTTCCATTCCCGAAGTCCGCAGATGATTTGTGTGGTCAATCTGCAAAATGGCGTTTTTCTTGACGATTCCAAAAAGTAAAAGAATTCCGAGCGCAGAGAAAATGTTTAAAGTTTGCCCGGCAATCAAAGTCGAAAGCAGCGCGAACGGAATTGACAGCGGCAAAGTTAAAAGAATCGTAATCGGGTGAATAAACGACTCGAACTGCGCCGCCAAAATCAGATACATAAAAACGAACGAGAGCAGAAATGCCAGCATAAAAGATTCATAAGCGCGTTGTAATTCCTGCGATTGTCCGGTCACGCCGGTGCGATATTCCTGCGCCATATTCAAGGAAGCGGCGTGTTTCTGCAATACGGCGAGCGCATCGGATTCCGAAGCGTTCGGCGGCAGACTCGCCGAAATCGTCACCTGCCGCTGCCGATTCAAACGATTAATCGAAGCCGGAGCCAAACCTTCTTCAATTCGCACGAGTCTTTCCAATCCGACGGTGCCGCCGTTTGATGAAGCGACGGAAAAATACTGCAAATTATCGCGCGTCCGGCGAAACGGCTCGTCGGCTTGAATCAAAACATTGAACTGATCGGAATCTTCG
>JAJAZE010000167.1 GCA_026785925.1 Pyrinomonadaceae bacterium | reverse complement strand
GAGCAAGGACGTGATGACCGAACTCGCCGAAACTTACGAATTGCCGCGCTTAGTTTTAGAATACCGCGAACTCGATAAATTGCGGGCGACTTACGCCGACGCGCCGCCGAAACTCCTCGGCGCGGACGGCAGAATTCACTGCCATTTGAATCAAACCGTAACGACGACCGGCAGATTATCTTCGAGCGAGCCGAATCTGCAAAACATCCCGATTCGCACCGAACTCGGTCAGCAAATTCGCAAAGCCTTCGTTCCCGAAGAAAATTTCAAGCTGATTTCCGCCGATTATTCGCAACTCGAACTCCGGCTTCTGGCGCATATCACGCGCGACGAGAGAATGCTTGATGCCTTTCAAAACGGCGAAGACATCCACGCGCAAACCGCCGAACTGGTCTTCGGCGCAAAGACTCCGGCGGAATTGAAAATCGCCCGCCGCAACGCCAAAATCACGAACTTCGCCATCGCCTACGCCGTCGAAGCCTACGGACTTTCCCAGCGCGTCGGCATCTCCCGCGTCGCGGCAAAAAAAGTGATCGAAGATTATTACGAAACCTATAAAGGCGTGAAAAAGTTTATGGAAGAAACGCCGGAAGTCGCCCGCGAGCAGGGCTACGTTTCTTCGATTTACGGGCGTAGACGCTACGTTCCGTCTATCAAAGACCGCAATTTCAATTTGCGCCACCGCGCCGAAAGAGAGGCGATAAATATGCCAATTCAGGGTACAGCTTCCGATATTGTCAAAATGGCGATGCTCAAAGTTGACGATGTTCTGCGGCGCGAAAACCTGAAAACGCGCATCGTGATGCAGGTTCACGACGAACTGCTTTTGGAATCGCCGGATGAAGAAGTGACGCGCGCGATGGCAATCGTCAAAAAAGAAATGGAATCGGCGGTTGAACTCGACGTGCCGCTGACGGTCGAAATCGGCGCGGGCGAAAATTGGATGAACGCCAAATAATTTTTACGGATTTTCAATGAACGCAGTTTCTGATAGTTTGATTGACGCGCCGATTTCCCCCGAATGTCTGGTTTCAATCGTTATTCCCGTGCGCGATGAAGCCGAAAATCTAGCGGTCGCGCTCGATGCTTTTGTCGTTCAGGTTGATTTGCAAAATCGCCCGCTTGATTCAAATATCTTTGAAATAATCGTTCTCGCTAACAACTGCCGCGATAATTCGGCGCAAACGGCGCGGGATTGGCAAAAACGGAACTCGCCGATAAATCTTCACGTCGCCGAAATTGCGCTGCCGCTGAAACTCGCTAATATCGGATTTTTCCGACGCTTGTTGATGAACGAGGCTTTCCGGCGGCTGCAATCAAATAATTTTCAAGGCGGAATTATAGCGACGACCGACGGCGACACGCGCGTTGCGCCCGACTGGATTTCGCAAAATATGTCGGAAATTGAAAACGGCGCGGATGCCGTCGGCGGACGCATTTTGATGGAAGCGGCGGAACTCGAAAAAATGGATGAAAGGGCGCGTTATTTTCATCTGCGCGATGAAGAATATCATCTGCTCGCCGCCGAATACGAATGTTATTTAGACGAGATCATTCACGACGTTTTTCCGCGTCATCACCAACATTTTAACGGCAGCTTCGCCGTTAAAACCGGAGTCTTCAAACGGGCGGGCGGCATTCCCGAAGTCGAGTTTTTGGAAGACATCGCTTTTTACAACGCGCTGCTGCGAATTGACGCGAAATTTCGGCATAGTCCGTCAGTCAAGGTTTTTACTTCGTCGCGGCATTTGGGACGCAGTGCGGTCGGGCTTTCGTTTCAACTGAACGAATGGAAAAAATTAGGCGAAACCGGCGCAGATTTTTTAGTCGAAGCGGCGAACGCGCTTGAGAAAAAGTTTTTGGCGCGAAAAAAACTGCGCGGGTTATGGTTTGCCGCCAAATCGAACGATTTTCCAAACCCCGCAGCAGTTTCCGCGCTCGCCGAAACTTTGTGCGTTCCGTCCAAGTTTGTTTCCGATGAAATCAGCAAGCCGCAAACCTTCGGCAATTTGCTGGAAAAAATTTACGAGCGACAACAGCAAAACCGTCGCTGGCATCAGCAAAATCCGCCGGTCGCGGTCGAGGCGGCGATTGCCGGTCTGAAATTTAAATTAGAAAACTCGCGTTCGGCGAATTTATCATTCAAAATAGATGCGCGGTAAGTTCTACTTTTCAAGAAGAAAAATTTCAACTGATTTTCCGGGACATTTTTTTACCGGTGGTCGTTGGCAGTCATCAATGTTCGATATAAGTTGCCTCCAGGTTTTGACATTGCGGCAATTTCATTCTATTTTTGCTAACTCCAATTAGCTTTCCGAAAATAAACATCAAACAGAAAAAATATGAATAAAGCAGAATCGGCGGATTTAATACTGAAACTTTATGATTTGCGGCGCGAGCCGACAATGCGGGCGGCGCGAAACTGGATGCTTTCGTTTTTTCCCGCCAGCGCAGCGGATATTATGCAGGCAATGATTGCTCAGGAGACGAGCGGGCATTTCCGAATGGTGGCTACTTATTGGGATATGGCGGCTTCGCTGGTTAATCACGGCGCGATTGACGAGGAAATGTTTGCCGACGCGCATAACGAACATCTGGTTGTTTTCTCGAAAATCGAATTGTTTTTAGAGGAAGTCAGAGCGACAATGAACAGCCCGAAATTCCTGTTGAATCTGGAAACGCTGATTATGAAAATGCCGGACGCGAAGGAAGTTTTAACCGCACGGCGCGAAATGATAAAACGGATGTTTGAGGTGCGCCGGGAAATGGCGAAAAATGTTTAAGACGAATTGATTCTCGGCGAATTTTTCAGTGCGGGAAATTATTTGGCAACCGCGAAATTAGTTTCCACATCAGAGAAGTTTGCCGAAAATCACCCCTCTTGCATTGATTCACCCCTCGGAACCGAATTATGAAAATAACGTCGGCTGAATTTACGAAAAGCGCGTTTAACGCGCAGCATTGGACGACCGACGGCTTGCCGGAAATCGCTTTTCTCGGACGCTCGAACGTCGGTAAATCGAGCCTTCTGAACTCGCTTTTGCAGCGCAAAGGTTTGGCGCGGACATCGAACACGCCGGGCAGAACTCAATCAATCAATTTTTTTTGTATTAACGAAGCGTTTTATTTTACGGATTTGCCCGGTTACGGTTACGCGAAAGTTTCCAAGACAATGCGCTCCGATTGGGGCAAAATGGCGGTAGAATATCTATCGGAAAGATTCGAACTCGTTCTTTCAATTCAACTCGTAGATTCGCGTCACGCGCCGACGGCACTTGATAAACAGCTTTACGAGTGGCTCTTTTACCACCATAAAAACCATTTAATCGTGGCGACCAAAACCGATAAACTTTCAAGTATTAAGCTAAAAAAGAGTTTGCAGGAAATAGAAAAATCACTGCCCGCCAGCAAAATAATCGCTTATTCCGCCGTCACGGGAAAAGGCAGGGAAGAAGTTTGGCGGGAAATCGGTAACTCTTTGGAAAAAAAATAATTATTTAGTTGATTTATTCATTTGAATAAAGTAATAATTAGACATTCCCAATTAGAACTCAGGGTTTTTTGAAAGCTGCGAGGCTTTTAATTATTGGCATCACAAAGAAATTCCATACAACATTTTCAAGGTTTCCAGCGATTCGGAGTAATAAAAACACCGCACACATCGTTTGTTGAACGAAACTTTAATCTTGAAAAACTGCTGACGAACTTCCATATAGACGGACAAAAAAATGGCAACCAGAACAACACGAACCAGAACGAGCAAGGTTATTAAAAACGAAGAAAAAAGTTTGGAGAAAGCAACCGAAGAAGCGGTTGACGGGCAATCTGCGCCGGCGGCGGAAACTACCAAAGAGGAAACTTCCGAAATCGAAACTCCTAAAAACGACAAAGACCAAAAAACCGACACTTCCGTCAACAACGGCGGCGGCGGAATTTTGGATTTAGCGAAGTTAAAGGAAATGTCCATCTCGGAGTTGACGCACATCGCCAAAAACTTCGATATTGAAGGCGCGTCGGGAATGCGAAAGCAGGAATTGATTTTCAAACTGCTCGCCGCGCAAACCGAGAAAAGCGGTTTGATATTTTCCGAAGGCGTTTTGGAAACGCTGCCCGACGGTTTCGGATTTCTTCGCGCACCCGAATATAACTATCTGCCGGGACCCGACGATATTTACGTTTCGCCGTCGCAGATTCGCAAATTCGATTTGCGAACGGGCGACACCGTTTCCGGGCAGATTCGCCCGCCGAAGGAAGGCGAACGCTATTTTGCGCTGATTAAGGTCGAAGCCATCAATTTTGAAGCACCGGAACATTCGCGCGAGAAAGTCTTTTTCGACAATCTGACACCGCTTTACCCGGACGAACAGCTTAATATGGAAACCGATGCCGATCATATTTCGGCTCGCGTCATTGATCTGGTCACGCCCATTGGAAAAGGGCAGCGCGCCCTGATTGTCGCGCCGCCGCGCACCGGGAAAACGATGCTTTTGCAAACGATGGCAAATTCCATTACGCAGAACCACCCGGAAGTGACGTTAATCGTTTTACTGATTGACGAGCGACCTGAAGAAGTGACCGATATGCAGCGTTCAGTCAAAGGCGAAGTGATTTCTTCGACCTTCGACGAACCGCCGACGCGCCACGTTCAAGTCGCCGATATGGTGATTGAAAAAGCTAAAAGATTAGTCGAACACAAACGTGATGTCGTTATTTTGCTCGACTCGATCACCCGTCTGGCAAGAGCGCATAACGCGGTCGTGCCGCCGTCGGGCAAAATTCTCTCCGGCGGTATTGATTCCAACGCGCTGCAAAGACCGAAACGATTTTTCGGCGCGGCGCGCAACATCGAAGAAGGCGGCTCGCTGACCATTATTGCGACGGCTTTGATTGATACCGGTTCGAGAATGGACGACGTTATTTTTGAAGAATTCAAAGGAACCGGCAACTCGGAAATTATTCTGGATCGCAGATTGTCCGACAAACGTCTGTTTCCGTCAATTGATTTACAGCGCAGCGGAACGCGCAAGGAAGAACTGCTTCTCAGCAAAGAAGATTTGGCACGAATTTGGGTGATGCGCCGCGTTCTGAATCCGCTGTCGCCCGTCGAACAGATGGAAGTCGTGCTGGAAAGATTGAGCAAAACAAAGTCAAATGCGGAGTTTCTGGCTTCGATGCAAAGTTAAATTTAATGAATGACTCGGAAGAAAAACCGGTTTGCCCGAAATGCAGTTCAAAAAGCATCGCGCAAATTCATTACGGATTACCAGCTTTTACCGAAGATTTGGAGCGGCGTTTGGAAGCCAAAGAAATAATTCTCGGCGGCTGTGGAATTTCTGAGGATTCGCCGAAATATCAATGCGTTGACTGCGGCGAAAAATTCGGTCTCTATTTGTAATCAATTTTAATAATAGTCAATCGTGAATAGAGTCGTTATAATAAAAACGATTTTTCTATTCACGATTTATTTTGGGCAAAAATGCGAGTTGCGGTTCTTTCTGCGGAAGCAGTTCCATATTCAAAAACGGGCGGTTTAGGCGATGTCGCGGGCGCGCTGCCGAAGGCTTTGCGGCAAATCGGCGTTGACGCGCTGCTGATTACGCCGCTTTACCGGCAAACCAAAGAAAGTTTAATCGGGCATTTGGCGATTGACGATTTGCGGGTTGAATGGCGCGGGCAAAATTACAACGCGCAGGTTTATTACTCGGAAGCGAACGGTTCGCCGACGTTTTTGATTCACGCGCCGGAGATTTTTTTCCGCGATTCGATTTACGGCTACCGCGAAGATTACGAAAGATTCGCGTTTTTTAATCACGCGGCGATTATTTTGTTAAGACGAATCGGCAACGCGCCCGACATCGTTCACTTGAACGATTGGCACTGCGGTTTCGCGGCGGTCGAGATTGCTAAATTGCGGCGTTGGGATTCGTTCTGGCGTAATACGCGAACGGTTTTTTCGATTCATAATCTCGCCTATCAAGGCGCGTTCGGAATGGAAGAACTTTGGAAACTCGGTTTCGGCGATGATTTCTCTCAAAATGCTTTTTCGTTTGACGGCGCGGCTTCGGCGATGAAAGCCGGACTCGCTGATTCGGATATGCTCTCGACGGTCTCAAAGCGTTACGGTGACGAAATTCAGCAGACGGAAAACGGTTACGGTCTTGATTGGCTGCTGCGGCAGAGAAGCGACCGTTTGCACGGCATCGTCAACGGCGTGGATTACGATGTTTGGAATCCTGAAACCGACCCGGAATTGCCCGCGCATTTTAACGCCGCCAATCTTGACGGCAAACAAACGTGCAAACGCGCACTGCTGAACAAATTCCTGCTGCTGGAAAATCTCGACAAACCGATTTTCGCTTCGGTCACGCGGCTGACATCGCAGAAAGGTTTTGAATTGATTCAGCAGACCATCGGCGAAGTTTTGACGACCGGCGCATATTTCATCGCGCTCGGTTCGGGCGCGAGCGAGTATGAAGATTTTCTACGGCAGTTGCGAAATTACGCGCCGCAGCAAGTCGGAATTTATGTTGGCTATAACGAAAGTTTGGCGCACCTGATCGAAGCCGGCGCGGATATGTTTTTGATGCCGTCGCGCTTTGAGCCGTGCGGACTCAATCAAATGTAT
>JAJAZE010000166.1 GCA_026785925.1 Pyrinomonadaceae bacterium | reverse complement strand
CGAAGTCGAGAAACTATGAGTTCTTAACTTCGATCTTTTTTATCGTTTTGAATTCCGCTTATTGAACAAACAGATTGCCAAGCGGTAGATCGCCGGCGATGCCGGATTGTTGGAAGAGCAGCGAACCATTAAGACTGCTTAAAGCGTAAAATGTTTGATTGCTCCGGCGATAGACGGCGATGTCGTGTCTGCCGTCGCCGTCGTAATCGCCGCGCACTGCGAGATCGCTCGCGCCGCCGATACCGAACCGTGTGCCGGTCGCTGTGCCGGTCGCCGTGTTGCGGATATACCAAACGCCTGCGTCCGCCGCCGTGCTGGTGCGTCCGCGCCACGCCACTAAATCGGCTCTGCCGTCGCCGGTGTAATCAGCCGGGGCAACCGCGTGATCGGTGGCTGCGTCGCCCCACTGAATCGTGGCGATTCCGGCTCCGGTGACGGCATCGCCGATTATATAAGTGATCGCGCCGCCGAGTGCGCCGGCACCGTTAGCAATGATTAGTTCGTCTCTGCCGTCGCCGGTAAAATCAGCTCCCGGAAACGTGACCGGCAAAAATCCAGTGGTCATCGCGCCGAACTGAACGGCGCGCATCGTGTTGGTGCTGCTGCTCATAATAAACCAAGTCACCGTATTATTGACGAAGTTACCGCGCTTGACCGTGTAGTCTATCTTGCCGTCGCCGTCATAATCGCCTACGCTTCTCGGATCATCGCCTGATTGTCCCCATTGAACGGCGCGGTCGAGCGTGATGCCGCCACTGCCGGTCGGAAGTTGAGCGACATAGTAGATTCCCGACCGCCAAATCGTCATATCGGTTTGGCGGTCGCCGACGTAATCCGCCGGAACAATGAAATCGCCGGTCAAGCCGTAATCGAACTCGCGGATAAATGCGGCATTCGGAGCCGGACTCGCCGGATTGCCGACCACTCTCCATCTGATCGGCGCGCCGGTCGTTGCTCCGAACCTGAACGTCGTCCAGTCCGTTTTGCCGTCGCCGGTAAAGTCATACAGCGCACCGCGCACGGGTGTCGGTGTCGGTGTGCCGCCGCACGGTGTCGCGGGCGAAGCCAGATTACGCGGAACCGGAGCCGTCACCACATCAAAATCATTGTCATTGTTATCCGTTTCCGCGCAGCCGTTAGCTTTGCGAACCGCGCCCTGCGTCGAAGTCAATGCTACGCCGTTACCGGCGGATGCGCCGCCTTCGGCATTATTTGACGTGCCGTATGCCGCCAGATCAATGATGCGGGCATCCGGCAGAGCGCACGGCGTGGCGGTCGCGCCGCAGCCGAGTGCAGTCGCCGTGTTAGTGAGCGCAACTTTGCCGCCCGCCGCCGCCATACTGAGATTGGTAGATGTAGCGTCCGGTGTCACGGGAAGCGCGGCTCCGCCGGCTCCGGCTTGTCCCAATTGAACGAGATAATGCTGTCCGGCGGCGACAGTGACATTGGGCAGGGCAAAAATGTTGGTGGCGACACTGCCGAATTGTCCGGTTGCCGAACCATACTGCAAAACTAAACCGTTGAGCGATTGCGGCGCGTTTGAAAGATTGAACAATTCGACGTAATCGAACATATAAGTTCCTGCCGCGCCGCCGCCGCCGCCATAGACCTGACTAATCACAATTGTCGCCGAAAGATTCGGTGAAGAGTTGCCGCCCGACGTATCAGCCGATACAAAGTTGATATAAGTTGCGCTCGTGAATATCGCCAGGATAAACAAAACGCCTAAAGATAATTTTCTATTCATTACTGCTCCTCTACAAAATTAAAAATTTCAAATTCGCCGCATATTCTGACACAAGTAAAGCGTGAACTTTACAAACTCTGATAAATTGGGCGTTCTGGTTTGTGTAATCAAAGTTTGATTTCAGCAAATAGTAGCATAAGTTCGTCACAAATTTGTATGTGGAAAGCCTTAAATAAATGTTTCACGAGCGAATTCTCGGCGCGGCAGGCTTTATTTGATTTGCCTGAAATTTTTTTTGCTACAATTCACAAAGACAAAAAATAAGAAGCGAGGTTTTATGGCGCGATTCAGATTTTTTCTACTTTGGCTCAGTTTGATTTTATGGTTTTCAGCCGTTGCTCCAGCTCAGGATAAAAAGCCTGACGACGACGAAGTAGTGCGGATTGATACGCAGTTGGTTGATATTCCGGTCGAGATTACCGATAAAAGCGGCAAGCCGATTTTGAATCTCAAACAAAGCAACTTCGTCGTTTATGAAGACGGCAAGCGGCAGGAACTCGCCGATTTTTCGGCGACGAATGCGCCGTTTGAAGTCGCGTTGCTGCTCGACACTTCCGGTTCGGCGCGTTCCGAATTGCCTCTGATTACCCGCGCCGCCGAAAATTTTATCAATTCCCTGCGCGTCGGCGACCGCGTTTCGATCATCAGTTTTAGAAGCGACCGCGTAGATAATAAAACAGTCGCCGCGAGCGAAGTTTTGATGCCTTTGACCGACGACCGAACCAAGCTGAAAAACATTCTGGCAAAAGTCAGCGTCAGCAACGGCACACCGTATTACGACGGTCTCGCGCAAGTCGTTAAAAAGGTTTTCAGCGAAAAACCGAAAGATCAATTTCGCGGCAGACGCGCCCTCGTCGCGCTGACCGACGGCGTTGATTCGACGAGCGTTGGCGGTTTTGAAGAAGTCCGCGAACAGTTCAATCAAGCGGGCATCGTTTCATATTTTATCCAGGTTGATACGCGCGAATTTTTTGAAGAAAACCTGCTCGGCGACTGCCAGAGCGCGATGCGTTTTTCCGCCGCGCAGATTCGCCGTTACTACCGCACGTTTTACCCGAAATCGAAAATCGAAAAAGTCTCCGGCTTTTGTCAACTCGGCGATTTCGAGCGGCTCGACATCAGCAAAAATTTGTATGAACTGGCGAATATGGAAATGCAGCTAATGGCGAAAACTTCGGGCGGCAAGGTTTTTCCCGTCGCCGATTTGTCCGAAGCGCGGACGGCTTTTTCCAAAGTCGCGCAGGAAATCGGCACGAAGTATTCTTTGGGTTATTATTCTTCCAACGAAAAGCGCGACGGCACTTTCCGCAAAATTAAAATCGAATTAAAAGGCGTTCCCGTCGGCTCAACCGTGCGGGCGCGTGAAGGTTACACCGCACCGACGAACTAACGAATAAGTTCTATTTTTACAAAATTCAAACCAGCCCAATTTTTATCGGCGGTGACGGCGGGCAGCTTTTCTAAAATCGCCAACGCCAAACAACAGCGGTCACCGAGCGATAAACCGAGATGTTTCGTCAAAGGTCGTAGTTCGGCGGCTTTGAGCGACTGACTTTCGTTAAACTCAATAACTTCTAACTCTAAATCGTCAAATGCTTGTTTGGCTTCGCGGGCGGACATCCCTTTTTCAATCAATTTGGTCAACACTTCAGTTGCATTTACGCGGCTGATGGCAGACTTCTCCAAAATCGGTTCAACCTTTTCCTTGCCCGTTTCGTTTTGCAAAACCGCTAAAATTGCCGAAGCGTCCAGAATGTTTTCAATCATTTTCCGCCTCGCGCCGCCGGTCCTCAATAAACTCGTCAACTAAAGAAACGCCTTCGGGAACGTATTTTCTGACCAAAGCCTGCGCCCGTTTCAATCGTTCCGCCCGCGCCAAAGAAACGCGCACGGACTTATTTTCGACTTCCAACTCCACGTCCTGCCCGGATTCAAAATCCAACTGCTCCAAAATCTGCGGCGGCAGTTGTATTTTTCCGTCGGCTTCGATGCGCGTGTGAAAAACTTCCATAATCATTTACCTCGCTCCGGGCTTAATTGTATTATTATAAAAAACGTATGGCAAAATTTAATCGAATCGTCTTATTGATTTTGGATAGCGTCGGCATCGGCGAGATGCCCGATTCGGCGAGTTGGGGCGACGCGGGCGCGGACACTTTGGGCAGCATTTTGAAATCGCGCAAAGTTAATCTGCCGAATTTGCAGCGGCTCGGTCTGGGCAATATCAGAGAATTAAACGGTTTGCCCGCGCTGGAACATCCGGTTGGCAGCTACGGCAAATGCACTCTGAAATCGAACGGCAAAGATACGACAACCGGACATTGGGAAATCGCCGGAATCGTTTTGGAAAAGGCGTTTCCGACTTTTCCGAACGGTTTTCCGAAAAACATAATTGACGAGTTCACGGCGCGGGCGAATGTGCCGGGCGTTCTCGGAAATACGGTGGCGAGCGGCACGGAAATTATCAAACAGTTTGGCGAGGAACACATCAAAACCGGTAAGCCGATTGTTTATACGTCCGCCGATTCGGTATTTCAAATCGCCGCGCACGAAGAGACGATTCCGATTAAAAGACAATACGAAATCTGCGAAATCGCCAGAGAAATTTTGAGCGGCGAAATGGAAGTCGGGCGGGTTATTGCGCGTCCGTTTCTCGGAACGACCGCCGCCGATTTCAAGCGCACCGATAACCGCCACGATTACGCCGTGCCGCCGCCCGATGATAACCTTTTGCCGCAAATGGCGAACGAAAATCTCGATGTCGTCTGCGTCGGCAAAGTCGCGTCGGTTTATGACGGCTTGGGCGTGACCGAAGATTTGACGGCGAAAAATAATGAGCAGTCAATTGACCAGACGATCAACGCTTTGCATAAAAATTCGCGCGGTTTGATTTTCTCGAATCTCGTTGATTTCGATATGCTCTACGGACACCGCCGCGATGTCGAAGGTTACGCCAAAGCGTTGGAGTATTTCGACGAACGGCTGCCGGAAATTTTGGGTGCGCTTAAAGATGACGATTTACTCATTATCACCGCCGATCACGGCAACGATCCGGCTTTTCGCGGCTCCGACCACACGCGAGAATACACGCCGCTGCTCGTTCACGGCGTAAATGCCAAACAGAATATCAATCTCGGAACACGCGGAAGTTTGGCGGACATCGGGCAAACCATCGCGGAAAATTTCGGGTTACAATTAAAGGAAGGCAAGAGTTTTTTAAGTGAAATTTGAGGTGCAAAAATGGGATTGGCAAAATTAAAACCGTATTACTACACGACTGAACAATACTTGAAAATCGAGCGCGAAGCCGACGAACGCAGCGAGTTTTTAGACGGCGAGATTTACGGAATGGCGGGCGAAAGCGGTAAGCACGGCGACATCTCAATGAATCTGGCAGCTTTACTAGGGACGCAATTACGCGGAACGAGTTGTCGTGGAAGAACCAAGGATACGAAAGTGCGAAGCGGTTCGGTGAAAGAACAGTTCGGCAGAGAAATGATTTCCTATCCTGATTTGGTCATCATTTGCGGCGAGCCGGAATATCACGATAAGCACCAGGATATTATCTTAAATCCAAGTGTCATTATCGAAGTCTTGAGCGAATCAACCGCCAAATTCGATAGAGGCACGAAGTTTATGCGCTATCGAAGTTTTAACCCGACACTGACCGATTATATTTTGGTTTCGCAGGAAGAAGCGCACGTCGAACATTACACCAGACAGGCGAACGGCGACTGGATTTTGCGCGAGTATTACGGCGCGGACAAAACTTTTCAGATTGATTCGGTCGCGTGTTCGCTCACTCTGGCGGATGTCTACGCCCGCGTTGAATTTGAGTAAAAAGGTTAAAATGTTTTTCATTAGAAACTGAATCATTCGCCACCAGCGACAAACCAGAATAAGACCAAATTTTCAAGCTGTTCGTTATTTTTCGTCTGACATTCCCAGACAATTCTAACATTCCAGCCTAATTCTTTAAGTTTTAGCTGGTTCGCCTTGTCTCTGTCAACGGTTCGTCTAAATTTCTCAAGCCAAAAGTCGGTTTTAGATGCCGGAACATTCGACCTTCGGCAGCCAATATGTCTATGCCAAAAACATCCGTGAACAAAAATTATCATCTTATGCTTTGGCAAAACTATATCCGGGATTCCGGGCAAATCTCGTTTGTTCAGACGAAAACGGTAATTATGCTTGTGAAGAATTTGCCGCACAGCGATTTCCGGCGCGGTATCGCGGCTTTTGATTTGCCGCATATTCCAGCTTCTTTTTTCTGGAGAGATATGGTCAGCCATAAAACCAACTCAACTGTGCATTTATGAATTTATTCGCCGTTCAGTATTATACTGTCGAACATTTCATCAATATCTTGTTCATCGTCGTCGGGCATTTTGTTTTTAATTTGCTCGTAATTTTTTTGCAAAAACCTTTTGATGTCGGGTTTGCCTAGACTGTCCAAAATACAATGTCCGCCGTGAAGATTTAATGAGTGAATCAACTTTCGGACTCTCTTACGTCCGGCATCACCGTCGTTGATTAAATCTTCTTTATCCAACAAAAACTCCAACACACCGTGCAGAATAATTTTGTTTCTGCCTAAATTCCGTTCTAACAAATTTTTTGCAATGTCGAGATTTTTGAGTAAAACCGCTGTCAATTCGTAAGGATTATCTCTGGTTTCATCAAAAGTCAGAAAAGCATACCACCACAGTCT
>JAJAZE010000165.1 GCA_026785925.1 Pyrinomonadaceae bacterium | reverse complement strand
GTTCATCCGCACGATGCGAAACTTTATGATGAGCAAGCCGAAAATCATTTGATTGACTTAGTGAAATCGTCTAAGAAAGTTATCGCGTGGGGCGAAATCGGGCTTGATTTTTATTACGACCATTCGCCGCGTGACGTGCAGTTTGATGTTTTCCGCAGGCAGATAAGAATCGCCCGAAAACTCGATTTGCCGATAATCATTCATTCGCGTGATGCCGACGACGAAACGGTCGAAATTTTGATGGAAGAATGTTCGACGGAAATGGAAAATGGAAAACGGAAGACGGAAAATGAGAATGGTGCAATAAAAAGCGCGTCGGAAAATAATTTTCGCGGCGGAATTATGCACTGTTTCGGCGGCACGGCGGCGATGGCGGAGAAACTGATGAACATCGGTTTTCTAATTTCGTTTGCCGGAAACGTCACTTTTAAAAAGGCGGAAAATCTGCGCGAGGCGGCGCGGGTCGTGCCGCTCGACAAACTTTTGATCGAAACCGACTGCCCTTTTTTATCGCCCGTGCCGTTTCGCGGCAAAAGAAACGAGCCGGCGTTTGTCGTTGAAACAGCAAAGTTTTTAGCTGATTTTTACGGAGTGGATTTAGAAGTTTTAGCTAGGGCGACAACCGAAAATTTTTTGCGTTTGTTTAGACTCGAAACTTAGAAACGGCAGGTGAAACTGGCGGGAAATCTTAAAATCAACCAAATAAAAAAGGCGAATGTTGTCGAACATTCACCTTTTTTATTCAGACATTTCGGTTAATAGACAAACGCGCCGGGAACGGGTCGGTCGGTCGCTGTGCCGAACGCGATGCCGGTAAATCCGGCAGTCGAACGATTCAAATACCACGTTCCGTTTCTAAAGACGGCGACATCGGCTTTGCCGTCGCCGTCGTAATCCGCCGGTGTCGGCTGGTCGGTCCCTAAACCGAACGCGATGCCGGTAAATCCCAATTGGCTGCGCTGCAAATACCACGTTCCGCTCGACGGTCGAAAGACCGCAATGTCGGCTTTGCCGTCGCCGTCGTAATCCGCCGGAACGGGTTTGTCTTCGCTGATACCGAACGCGATTCCCGTAAATCCTAAAGTGCTGCGCTGTTGATACCACACGCCGTTTGACGGACGGAAAACCGCGACATCGGCTTTACCGTCGCCGTCGTAGTCCGCCGCAATCGGTTTGTCTCCATTTGTTCCGAACGACACGCCCGATGTTTGATTGGTCGCTAAATTGTAGAGATACCACGCGCCGTTGGATGGTCGGAAAACCGCGAGTTCCGATTTGCCGTCGCCGTCGTAGTCCGCCGGAACGGGCGTGTCGGCGGCGGTTCCGAACGCGATGCCGGTAAAGCCGAGACTGCTTCTTTGCAAATACCAAACGCCGTCACGATAAACGGCAACATCGGTTTTGCCGTCGCCGTCGTAATCCGCCGGAACTATTTTATCCGCTGAAAGTCCGAACGAAACGCCGGTGAAACCGTTTGCCGATTGCTGCAAATACCACGCGCCGTTGGCGGGTCGAAAGACGGAAACATCGGCTTTTGCGTCGCCGTCGAAATCAAATTTCGAGCCGCCGAAGCTAACTTGAAAAGTGTGTTCGTAAGTTTGCCCCTGATAAACATCGCGGAATTTCCAACTGCCGGACGGCGCGTTGGCGGGCAGCGTCGTCGTCCAAAACCAGTAGGAAGCGATGTAACTATTCGGGCTGTTATGCGTCCAGCTTTGATGAACCGAGCCGTCGGGTCGAATTAACGATAGCTGACTTTGATGACCGGCTTGCTGGTCGCGGTAATAGGCGGCGACGATGACTTGGCTGCCGGGCGCAAAATTATTTTTGGCGTTGATAATGTCAGGATTCGGGCAGGGCAGCAAAGACGGCGGCGCGGAATGCGTCATTACCTTGTTGATTTTAGAGTCGTTATAAGCCGGTTGATTCAGCCAGTAGCCGACGGTGTTCAGCGTGTTGCAGGTTCCCTGATACGGGTCTTGCAGCGCATTTGCCGCGTTGTAAATTTCAAAATGCAGATGCGGTCCGGTCGAGTTGCCGGAACTGCCGATAACGCCGAGATATTCGCCCTGCACGACTTGTTCGCCGACCGCTTTAGGAGTTAAAGAATTGTTTTTGAGATGTCCATACCACGAAACCGTGCCGTCGGCGTGGCGGACATAGACGGCGTTCCAGTTACTGCCGTTGAGCGAGCAACTGCGGTCTTGATTGCCGTTGGATTTGAAAATTATCTGCCCGCCCGCCGCCGCGACTGCGAACACTTCGTTGTTGTCCATTTTGTTGAAACTGAACGGAAAATTAAACATATCAATGCCCGCGTGGTTGTAGCCGCTTTCGGAATCATATGTTCTCGTGCCGCAGTTCCAATCGCGCAGTTGATTCGGAAAAGCCGGATTCTGGTCAACGAAATTGGAAATGCCGTGAAAGCCGTAGTCGTTGGTGACGGCGGCGTTGCCGGCAATCGGATTGATAAACAGCGGCGGCAGAAACGAATTCGTCTCCGTTAATCTGCCTTCGGCGCGTAATTGGTTGATGCTCTCCTGCAACTCTATTTTTATCGCGGCGCGATTTTCGTCAGTCAAGCAAACCGTGTTGGCGGGAAGTTTGTATTCGCCGCCACCGACCTGCGGCGCGTTGCGCGAATTGTCGCCGGATGCAGCCTGCGACCTGACTTCGGGAAGCGCGAAAAACGAAAATACCAAAACCAGCGAAAGACAAAGTTTGCACGAAATTTTTGATTGATATGCTTTCATAGTATTATTATCCTTTTAGAACTCGATCAGCCGTTACCGGCATCGAGCGGAAACGGGAAATTACCAAGAGTTATTCGGCGGTATGGATAGACAATCTTTCGATTAACAGACAATATATTTTAATTCGAGAATTTATTCAAGAAATTTAACGCAAATACAATATGGCAAAGGAAAATTCATTCGACATCGTATCAAAAATTGATTATGCGGAGATTATTAACGCGCTCAATCAAACTTCCAAGGAAGTTTCGCAGCGGTTTGATTTCAAAGGCAGCAAAGCGGCGGTTGAACTCGCCGATAAAGATTTAATAATGTCCGCTGAAGACGATACGCGATTGCGGAATATGAACGATATTCTGCAAACGAAAATCGTTAAACGCGGCATTTCGCTAAAAGCGTTGGATTATCAGAAAATCGAACCGGCGGCGGGCGGCACGGTTCGTCAAACGGTGAAAATTCAGCAGGGAATTCCGATTGAAAAAGCAAAGGAAATCGTCAAGTTTATCAAAGACGCGAAAATCAAAGTGCAGGTTTCGATTCAGGGCGAAACCGTCCGCATTTCCGGCAAAGACCGCGATATTTTGCAGGAAACTATCGCGGCAATCAAAGGAAAGGATTTCGGGATTGATATGCAGTTTGATAATTTTCGCAGCAATTAAGCAAGTGAGCAAAGGTTTTACGAGAATTTGCCTAAAGTTCAGAGTTCACGCCTTCAGCGTGTGTTTTCGCCGCGCTTCGCTGGCGGAAACCGCAAACTAAAGTTTGGACTCTGAGCTTTAGGCGCAATCGCCGGACGTTTTAATCGAACTAATCAAAGAAGCGATTGAGTTGTGTTTGGAAGTGAAAGAATAAATGCAGAAATTTGCGCCAATCAAAGAAAAATTAAATCCGAACGTCGCGGCGAAAAAGATTTTCAGTTTGATCAAAACCGAAATGGGTCTGATCGAAGCGGAATTTGAACGGCAGGCGAGTTCGAATATTCAGGTTATCAATTATCTTGGCGAATATCTGCGCGCTTCGGGCGGCAAACGGGTTCGTCCGGCATTGCTCGTTTTATCAAACTACGCGACGAACGGAACGGCTTCGCACAAAAACGTGATTCGGCTGGCGACCGTGATGGAAATGCTGCACACGGCAACGCTCGTTCACGACGACATTATTGACAACGCCGAAACCAGACGCAATCGCTCCAGCGTCAACGCGCGATTCGGAAATCAGACATCGGTCTTAATGGGCGATTGGCTTTATATGTCGGCGTTTGAAACCTCCTTAAAAGAGCGCAGTTTGGAGATTTTAGATATTCTCACGCGCCTGACGCGCAAGATGACCGAAGGCGAATTGATTCAATTGACGACGCTCGGACGAACGAATATCTCCGAAACCGAATACTTTGACATTTTAGAGCGCAAGACGGCGTTTCTGTTTTCGGCGTGCTGCGAGATCGGCGCGATTCTCGCCGGTGCGCCGAACGATTGGCAAATCGCCCTGCGAAATTTTGGGATGAATCTCGGCACGGCGTTTCAACTCGCCGACGACCTTTTGGATTTTACGGCGGAAGAAGAAGTTTTAGGCAAGGCTTCGGGCGCGGATTTACTCGAAGGGAAATTGACGATGCCGCTGATTTTGCTGATGAAAAAAGACCCGCAGTTAAAACCCGATTTGGAGCAGATTATGCACGACGGGAAATATCAAAAACTCTCGCGTCAGATGCTGCTCGAAAAATTGGAAACGCTCGGCTTGTTGGAGGAAACGCGCCGTCTGGCTTATACCTTCGCCGACAACGCCGTAAAAAATCTTGAACTATTGCCCAAAACAGAGTATCGTTCTGCTTTGGAAGAAATTCCGAATTATATGATCGAAAGAAACAAATAATCAGTTATCAGTTACCATTTTTGATGACTGATAACTGATAACTGATAACTGATTTTATGGTGAACGAAGAAAATTTGGTTGCGACGTTGGAACAGAGCCTGCGTCAGACAAAAAACGCGCAGGGTCGGTTGATGGGACGACTGCGCGAAGCCGAAGCCGAAGCCGACAATCTTCGAAACGAAATCGAAGCACTGGAGAACAGCGCACAAAAAACCAAAGAAGCGATTGACAGTATTTTGGCGAGTATGGGTTCATCGAATTCTTCCTGGAAAGTCAGCAAAAAACCGCAGTATGAAGACGACGACTACGAACTGGAGAAAGAGTCGCGGCGGCACAATCAAATCACTCTGAGAAATCAAAATAATCAAAACAACCAAAATAATAAAGGCAATCAAAACAATAGAAATAACCGGAGTAATTCGGTGGCATATTTGAATGATCCGCGCAGCAATCGTTACGGCAATGTTTCATCTATCAAGTCGGGCTACGAGCCGAAAAACAATCGTTTTGCCGACCGGACAATCACCCAGGCTTGCACTCTGCTGCTGCGCGACGCGAGCGAACCGCTGCACGTCAACGAGCTTTACAATCTTTTGCGCGAAGGCGGGTTTGAATTTAAAGGCAACAACCCGACCATTTCCATCGCCGTTTCATTAAATCGCAATCGTCGTTTCTGCAAAGTCGCGCCGGGAACTTTTGATTTGGTGATGCGCGACGCTTCGCAGGTGGCATCTTAAAAACCGAAAGCCTCATCAGAGATTTTCTTAAACTTTTTCTACATATCTTTCAACTGACTCGACGCTTGTTTTTTCGAGGAAAATAAGCCAGAATACAGGTCTAACAACGCAAAGTTTTTATCAGGCTGCTGGAAAATTTATGAATAATCCGTTTAGTTTTTATTTTAAAAAATCAATTTACGTGCTGAGTTTTTTCTGTTTGGTTTTAGGACTAAGCGAAAATCTGGCTGCCCAAAAAGTGCGGCTGCGGGCGCAGTTGACACCGACTTGCACGGGTAATGCAAATTCGCGGTTCGCCGATATTTACGCCGACGGCAATATCGCCGTGCTGGGCAGTTATTCGTGTCGCGGAGCATTTATCTTTGACGTGTCGAATCCTGACGCGCCGGTGCTTTCCGCCTGGTATAATCCGGGCAACAACCAGCAGTTTCTCGAAGCCGTCGTTATCGGCAATCGCGGATATTTCGGCAGCGGCAACGGCGGCGGCGTTCACATCGTTGATCTGACTGATCCGGCGAATCCGCAACTGCTCGGCATCGTCAACGCGGCGAACGGCAACGGTTTCGCTTCGATTCACGAAATGGTCATTCACGGAAATTTTTTGATTGAAAATTTCAACGGCTTTTCCAGCAAAATCTTAAAAGTCATCAATATCAGCAATCCGGCAAATCCGGTTTTCGTCCGCGACATCAATCCGACGGAAGTCAGTTGGGTTCACGCGATGCACATTCGCGGCAATCGAATGTTCACTTCCGGCTGGGGAACCGGCTCGGTGCGCGGCAGAACGGAAATTTATGATATTACGAATATCGGAACGCAAGCCCCGACGCTGCTCGGTTTTATCGAAGACGCGACGAGCGTGACGGGCGGCAATAATATGCACAGCAGCTATTCGAGCGAGGACGGCAATTTTCTGTATAGCTGCCGCGAAACCAGCAACGGCAATGCCGACCTCCGCACTTACAACATAACCAATCCGGCACAACCGCTGCTCGTCAATCGGCTCGGAATGAACGATTTAGGATTAAACGCCGTCTCGCCGCACAATCCGGTGGTAATGGGAAATTATCTTTACGTCGCCTGGTATCAAGCCGGCGTTCAGGTTTTTGATTTGACCGATCCCGCCGCGCCGAGTCGTGTGGGACAGTATGATTCATTTCAGCCCGCGTTTCACGAAACCGAAGAATCGAAACGAACGGCGACCGAAGAGCCGTGGGATATGTTTTGCGGCGGTGAAAAATCGCGGAACGCTCTGCCGACCAGTTACGACGGCAACTGGGCGGTTTATCCGTTTCTCGGTCAGGATAAAGTTCTGCTCGGCGATTTGCGAAACGGTTTATTGGTGGTTGACGCGACGAAAGTTTCTCAACCCGCGAAAAACGTCGTCTCGGATTTTGACGGCGACGGCAGAACCGATTATTCGAGCTATACGCCGAACAGCGGATTGTGGACGGTTGAAAATAGCTCGAATAATGCCGCGTTCTCGACTTATTTCGGCGCGAGCAACGACAAAATCGTCACGGGCGATTACGACGGCGACGGCAAATCGGATGTGGCGGTTTTCCGACCGAGCGACGGCGTTTGGTATATTTTGGGAAGCACCGGCGGTTTCCGTGCCATCCAGTTCGGCGCAAATAACGATATTCCGATGGCGGCTGATTACGATGCCGATGGGCGCACCGACACGGCGGTTTTTCGACCGTCAAACAACACCTGGTATATCTCGCAAAGCAGTCTCGGATTACGCAGTGTCGTTTGGGGAACGAGCGGTGACAAACCGGTCACGGGCGATTTTGAAGGCGACGGCAAAGCGGACGTAGCGGTGTTCCGACCGTCAAACGGCACTTGGTATGTTTTGCAAAGCTCTTCTAATTTAATGCTCGCTCGCCAATTCGGTTTAAGCACGGACAAACCATTGTCAGGCGATTTCGACGGTGATGCCCGAACTGATTTTGCTGTTTTTCGTCCGGCTGAAGGATTTTGGTATGTGCTGAATTCGAGAACCAATTCGATTACCGCTAATGGGTTCGGTGTCGCTTCCGACCGACCGATACCGGCGGATTACGACGGTGACGGTAAAGCGGATATTGCAGTTTTTCGTTCGGGTAATAACGCTTGGTATCGGCTTAACAGCAGCAGCGGCGCGTTTAATGTGAGAATTTTCGGACAAACCGGCGATGTGCCTTCGCCGTCGTCGGTTCAGCCGTAATAATTATTTCCAAACTCTAAAATCGAAAGCCCGAAGTCTGAACTTGTAATTTTGACTTTGGGCTTTTTGCTTTTATCATTGCCGGTTATGAAATTACGTTTGAATATCCGAAGCGGCTCACTGGCTGGCAGAAAATATGAATTGAACGCTGTTTTTGGATCATCGGGCGCAATGAATACTGCGCTCTTCGCCTCGATCTTTTGAACGAAAGAATCGCTTTCAAACAACCCGCCTACATCGAAGCGAAACCCGACGGATTTTATTTAACTGATAATCAAAGCACAAACGGGACTTTGCTCAACGGGCAAAGATTCAAATCGTCAAACTCAATTCCGGCGACGTTGTGCAGTTCGGCAAAAACGGTGTCGAAGTCGTCATCCAGTTCCAAGTCGAAGAATTTGTTAGCGAGCTGACATACCTGAAGTCTTCGTTTCAGCCGCCGTCGAAAGCTCAATTTCAACCCGCAACCGAAATTCTGTTAACGTGTCGGTCTCCGGCTGGCAAAATTACATTTCAGGATTAAGTGGCGGTCGGATTCGGTTAGCCAACCGAAGTTGCGGGCAATCGGCAAATTCAATCTAACCTGCTGGCACATCCAACACATCATCGCCGCTCAGAATAAGACGGGAAGTTTTCAGCAAAATCCGATTCTCAGATATGAAATGCTCAAGTGACGGGATAAAACTCAGCAAAAAAAGTATGGGGCAAATTTCTCGTGCCGCATACTTCTTTGGGTTTGATTGAATTATTTCAATCTCACTCATCTTGCTTGGTCAGCAAAACGACTGGCTTGCCACCATTTAATCGTTTTACGCAAACCTTCTTCAAGTCCGACGAGTTTTTCATATCCGAGACGTTCGATAGCACGTTGATTGTCGGCTTGCGAGTGTTTCACATCGCCCTTTCTTTCAGGCTGATACTCGGCGAATATGTTTTCCTGAGCAGTAACTACTTTCAAAACTTCGAGCAGCTTATTAAGTGAAATTCGTTCGCCATTAGCAACATTCATTACTTCGCCGATGCCTTTTGTCGTTTGCGCCGCCTTGATGTTCGCGTCAACCACATTAGCGATGTATGTAAAATCTCTCGACTGCTCGCCGTCACCGTAAATTATCGGTGTTTTTCCGCTCATCAGCGCGTCAATAAAGCGCGAGATAACGCCGGAGTATTGCGAGGCGGGATTTTGCCTGGGACCAAAAACATTAAAATATCTCAGGCAAATCGTTTCTAATTTATATACTTTGGCAAAAACCTGGCAGTAGTATTCGCCCATCAATTTTGCTGCAGCATATGGCGAGAGCGGTTCCGGTGACATTGTTTCAACTTTCGGCAAGGTTTGCTGGTCGCCGTAAGCCGAACTTGAAGCGGCATAGATGACGCGCTGCACATTGTTTTCCTTCGCTTTCAATAGAAGATTAAAAGTGCCGTCAACACAGGCACGATGAGTTTCCTGGGGATTATCAACGGAGCGCGGAACGGAAGGCAGCGCCGCTTGGTGAAATACAATTTCTACACCCTCAATAGCCTTTTTGAGTTTTTCGTCATCATTCAAATCACCTTCGATAAACTCAAAATCGCCTTTAATTTCTTCTAAATTTTCTCTGAAACCAGTGACGAGGTTATCGAGGATAACGACCTTTGCGCCTTGGCGCAATAGCTCGTCCGCCAAGTTAGAGCCAATAAAACCCGCGCCGCCGGTAATTAAAACTTTTGATGTTATGGACATAGTTTTCGGAATAGATGACGGATGGTAAAACAGTTAGCAACGACAGTCGGCAAGAAATATTTACTGCTGCTGCCAAACGCTATCTGCCTACATTTTATTCATCCTTCCTCCTTTTTTATCTTCCAACGCCGACGTATTCAAAACCCATTTCGCGCATATCGCCAGGTTCGTAGATGTTACGGAGGTCTGCAATTTTCGGAGACTTCAAAAGTTTTTTGACTTTCTCCATATCTAGCGCACGAAATTGATTCCATTCGGTTAAGAAAATCAAAGCATCCGCGCCTTCGATGGCATTATATTCATCAGTTGCATATTCAATGTCAGGTAGTAAATGCTTCGCTTCGTCCATCGCTACCGGATCGAAGGCTCTGACTACGGCACCGCGTTTTTGCAACTCTCTGATTATATCGGTTGCCGGCGATTCACGCATATCGTCGGTTTCCGGTTTGAATGAAAGTCCGAGAACTCCTATTCGCTTGTCTTTTAAGTCGCCGACAAGTTTTTCGATTTTCGGTATCATTGCCAACCGCTGCCGCTCATTAGCTTCGATTACTGAATCAACAATCAGCGTTTCAACACCAAATTGGTCGGCGACGGTGGTCAAAGCGCGGGTATCTTTCGGGAAACACGAACCGCCGTAACCCGGTCCGGGATGTAAAAACTTGGTTCCGATTCGCTTGTCCATTCCCATTCCGCGCGCGACATCGTGAACATCGCAGCCGATGGCATCGCATAGATTGGCGATCTCGTTGATAAAAGTTATTTTGGTAGCAAGAAAGGCGTTAGCCGCATATTTAATCAGCTCGGCGGCTTCGAGTGAAGTGATTACGACCGGTGTTTCGATCAGATAAAGCGGGCGATACAAATCTTTCATAATCGCTACCGCATCTTCCTCGTTACTGCCGATAACAACTCGATCAGGACGCATAAAATCTGCAATCGCCGCGCCCTCACGCAAGAATTCCGGGTTTGAAGCCACACCAAAGTTAGTTTTAATAGCTTGGTGTTCAGTGACAAATTCCCGAAGCCACTTCCCGGTACCAACGGGAACGGTTGATTTCGTGACTAAAACTTTATAACCGTTCATACTTTCGGCAATGCTCTGTGCCGCCGATTGATAAAAACTCATATCCGGCGAACCGTTTGGCTTGGGCGGTGTGCCGACCGCGAGAAAAATCACTAAAGCCTGTTCGACGGCAGATTTTATATCGGTCGTGAAATGAAGTCTGCCCGCTTTTGAGTTTTTTTCGACAATCTGATCCAATCCTGGTTCATAGATTGGGATAATACCTTGATTCAAACGATCAATTTTGTTTACATCTACATCTACACAAGTTACTTCAACACCAAATTCAGCAAAGCAAGCACCTGTCACCAACCCAACATAACCCGTTCCGATAACTGCAATGTGCATAAAGATATTTAAGCCTAAATATATTTTGTTAAATTATTCACAAACTAACACAAACTATTACGGGTCACATTTCTCAATATGACCCGTAATAGTTTCGACCAAGAAAATTTGTGCCTGATAAAAAAGAAATCTCGGAGAATTCTTTAACGACTTGGACTAATCACAATTGCGCCGCCGCCGACTTCTGTTTGGTTATCAGAACCCAATAAGACAGCGGCTCCGACAGCTCCGGCAGCCGCCAGCAGAATAGCAGCGATTGCACCGACACCGAGACCGGCAGTAACAACCGGAGCCGAAGTGCCAGGACGCAGGCAAGGTTTGCAGCCGGTTTGCGACGGATTACCAAAAGTCGCATCAGTTCCGGCAGCAACTTGTTTATCGGTGGTTCCGTTTCTCAGAGTTACCAAACCGGCGGTTGTTTCGACGTATGTCTGAGTGCATCTATCTTCATCGGCGCAGCCGACATCGACTCCAAACGTATTTGATTGACTGCTGTCAGCAATTACAGTTGAATTTTTGGTGGTAACGGACGTTGCTACACCGGCGGAGTTTGAAACTCGCACTTTGCCAGCCATCAACATTCCAACGATGCTGTTGTCGGTAAATTTCAATGTTAACAATGAATCAGAAAGAACTTCAACTCGTCCATTTTTGCCCAAATTAACAATAGCTGATGAATTAGCACCGGTAACGATAGTGCCGCCCGAAGCCAGCGTTGAGTTGGAAACAACGGATTGTCCGTTGACTGTTACATCTCCGCGAACAGTGATTTCACCCATCACATCGCTTGGTGCAGCAATGATAGCGACTGAAAAAGCACTCCAAACAGCAAACACAGTCAGAAGTGTTATAGATTTACGAATTATATTTGTGCCGAGCATTGTATTTAATCTCCTCTTGAATCAAATCTTTTTATAGAATAAAACCTATCTCAAATGCTTGCCTTGGAAACAAGTTGAAAACTCAAACCTTTGAAGATAAAGTTTGCAAAATTAACGAGTCGGGCTGATAACTGTTGAATTACCGCCGACAGTTATGCGGTTGTTATTGGAAGTTGCCGCGATAACAATACCCGCCGCCGCTCCGCCGAGAACTAACGCCCAAATAATCCAACCACTGCCGCCGTCGCTGCTGGCATCGTCATCTTGTGCCTTTCCAATAGTAGAAACGGCAGATTCGCCTGCGGCGAGATTTGAAGTTGTTCCGTCAATTGTTTTAATCGTAACGGTTTCGGCAGCATTCAATACTGTTACTTGACCAGCAAGCAAATTGCCAGTTATGCTTTTCTCGTTAAATGATAAAGTCAAATTTGTGTTCGGGGAGAGTTCGATTTTACCGATCTTACCCAAATTGATAACCGCGCCGACGTTTTCCGGGGTCACAATCGTGCTGGACGAAAATATCGAACGCCCGTTCTGAGCCGCTTCGCCATTAATCTTTACAAACGGAGTTTCACCGTTAAAGTTTTTACCTGAAATTGTAAGTTCTCCAGCAACTCTTTCAGAGCCTGCCAAAGTAATCATTGAGCTGGTGGCGATGGTCGCCGCCACTAAGCACGTCGAAAGTGCCTTTTGAATCCACGTTTTGCTGTTCATATTTCTCCTCTTGTAACGCATTAAATCAATAATTTCAAAAAATCAAACCTTTAGATTTTTTACACGAATTACCGTTCGATGTCAATAAGTTTTAGTAATAAACGGTAAAAAACTAAAGATAGAGTTTCTTCAGGCTTAATTTTTTATTAAACCCAAAGATTGACTATACTTATATCATATTTTTACCTGATTCTGAAAGTTCCGAAAGGCAAAAAAAATCTTGTCGGTAAATGCCAATCAACCGTGATGATTCAATTTCTTCTCAAAGTTTATTTTGGGCAGTGAACTCCTTAGACAGTAAGCCAAATTTATTGCGAATCGCGGAGTCGTGCTAAAATTGTTTTCGCCAGAATCGGACGACGCGAAGTTTTCAGCTTTGATAGGTTTGACCTTAAAAAAATTTCGGTTGTTTATAAAAAAAAATAATTGTCAATTTTCATGTATGGACGTATATCACAAAGTTTTATTAAAACTTTATCAAGTAACCGGCGGAAAAGATTCGCAAATCGTTGATTTAAAGGACTTGGTAAAAAACCTCGGTTTTTTGGGCAATTACAATGATATTTCCCAGATGTTGAGCGGGCAGGGCTGGATTGCCGAAACTCCGAAACTGAACTATGTCCGAATTACGCACTGGGGCGTAAAAGAAGCGAACAAATCGGGCGACGGCGGAGCGGATGTCGCTCAAGTCTTGAAAAAAGAAGTAACAAGTTTAGTTTCCAATGCGAAACAGTTTTTGATTTTGCTTGAAGAGTTTTCGTCGGACACGACGAGAGAGAATTTTAATCGAGTTGAAGACAAATTAAACGGCATAAATTCGGCAGTCAAAAAACTTCAGGCGAATATTCAATAGTCTGCTTGCCAAAAGCGATCAATTTTGTGTATGATATTCGTTTCCTGCGAAGCGTGCGGGACGTTCTCGGTGGGTTTCGCGCCCACTTTTTATTTGGGCGCAGGACGGGTGAATGAAAAATTTGATTGACGAAAAAATCCGAGAAATTTCCGCCCGCGTAGCAGCGGAAAATGGTTTGGAACTCGTTCACACGCAAATTGTCGGTGGCGATAAAAATTTAATCGTTCGGGCATTTATTGATCGGCAGGACGGAGTGACGCACGAAGATTGTTCGCGGGTCAGCCGACAGATCGAAGCGGTTTTAGATGCCGACGATTTTTTGCCTTCAAATTATATATTGGAAGTTTCATCGCCCGGTTTGGAACGCGAACTTTACAGCCTGAAAGATTTTGAAAAGTTTGCCGGAAGTCTGGCGAAGGTCAAAACCAGCGAAGTGATTGATGGGCAAAAGAATTTTCGCGGACGCATCGCCGCCGTCGAAAACGACGACATAATTTTCGAAGATAATATAAAAGGAAACGTTCGTTTTCCGTATCGGACGGTGGCAAAGGCGAACTTAGAGATTGATTTAGAGGAAGAACTTAAAGGCAGCGAAAAACGGAAAATGGAAAGCGGAAAATAAGCGTTCGGAGTCTCCACTTCCGGTTTTTGATTTTCGATAAAAGAGATTTATGACATCCATCGGACAAAGTATCGAAGCATTGGTCAGCGAATTGGGAATTGACCGCGATTTGGTCATCGAAGCGATGAAGGAAGCGGTCAAAGCGGCGGCTCGAAAACAGTTTAAAACGCAGGATAAAGCCGGCGACAGCATTCAGGTTGATTATGAAGATGGAATAATCGAAATCTCGGCGCAGAAGGAAGTCGTCGCCGAGGTGGAAAACCCTTCATCCGAACTTTCATTGGAGGAAGCGCAGGAATTAGCGGGCGATGAAATCGAAATCGGCGATAAACTGCTGATTCCCGTAACCGAAGAACTCGGAAGGATCGCTGCCCAAACCGCCAAACAGATTCTGGTGCAGAAAGTTCGTGAAGCGATTCGTGAAAAAGTTTACGAAGAGTATGTGGATAAAATCGGTTCATTGGTCAACGGCACGGTTAAACGCTTTGAGCGCGGCGATATGATTATTGATTTGAGCAATAATCTCGAAGCGATTTTGCCGAAATCCGAGCAAGCCAGAAACGAAACCTGGAATCAGGGCGAACGCATTCGGGTAGTTATCGAGGATGTTTCCAAGGATTTGAAAGGTCAGCAAATTAAAGTTTCGCGCTCTTCGGCGGCACTGCTCAAACGACTTTTTGAAATGGAAGTGCCGGAGATTTACGATGATACGGTAGTTATCAAGTCAGCCGTCCGTGAGCCGGGCGACCGCGCGAAAATTGCGGTTGCTTCCAACGAAAAAGACGTTGATCCGGTCGGCGCGTGCGTCGGAATGAAAGGTTCGCGGGTGCAGTCAATCATCAAAGAATTGCGCGGCGAAAAAATCGACATTATCGAATGGTCGGATGAGCCTTCGGTCTTTGCCGCCAACGCTTTGAGTCCGGCAAAGGTTTCGCAGGTGCGAATTACCGACATCAATAATCGTAAGATGGAAGTTATCGTCAACGAAGACCAGCTTTCGCTGGCAATCGGCAAACGCGGTCAGAATGTGCGTTTGGCGACCCGATTAGTCGGCTGGGATATTGACATCGTGAGCGAAGAGATTCTGAAAAAAGAAATTGCCAAACAGATGGGCAAGTTGATGGCTTCGGGCGCAGCCGTTCCGTTGACGGCTTTGCAAGGTGTCACTGCCGGTCAAGCAGAAACTTTAAAAGAGAAAAATATCTCTGATGTTGAGACGTTGGCGGCAACCTCGGTTGACGATTTAGTGGACATACTCGATGTCAGTCTCGATGCCGCCGAAAAAATCATCGGTGCGGCGCAGTCGGTCGTCGAAGAGCGAAATACGCAGAGCGAAAAATCCGAAGCGAAGGATACTTCGGCGGAAATTGCGGAAATTTCAGTTGATTCTAATCCGACGACTGATAAAACCGCAGAAACCGCATCGGAGGAAACCGTTTCGGAAAGTCCGGCGGAATCTGCGGATGACGCTGTTGCCGAAGCAAATCAAGCGGATGTCGGACAGGAGACTGAAGACGATTCGGCTGAAGGAAATAAGTGATGATTCAATCAACAAGAAAGATTGAATTTTATCGAAGGTTGTAAAATGTCAAAACCGTCCTTCTTAACGAAGGAATTTACAGATAAAAACAGAAAATAAATATGCCCGTAGGATTATCAGTTCGGATTTACGATTTAGCCAAAGACCTCAAACAGGATACCAAGCGCGTCATCGAAGAATTGCGGCGCGAGGGCGCGGATGTCAGTGTGCCGTCCAATTCCGTCAGTAAAGAATTGGCGGATAAGATTCGCCACAAATATTTTCCGAAAACCGAAGCTGCTCCGAAACGGTTGATTCGAGTCATCAAAAAAGAGCCGACCAGTGCTGAAAATCCGTTCGAAACGGAAACACCGACAATCGAAGCCGCGCCTTCGGAAGTTTCAACTGAGAAATTGGCAGAAAGACCAAAACCGCCGGTCGCGGTTGTTAATACTTCAGCAAAACCCGCTCGCCATATCAAAGAATTAAAGAAAAGAATTGTTGCCGAACCGGAAGTTGAAACTGTCACTGAAGAAGAAATCCTGACGGTCGTTGAAGAGCCGGCTGAACCTGCTTTAGTCGAAACGCCGGAAAAAACGGAAACGATTGCCGAGCAAATCGAAATATCGGAAGTGACTAAAGAACCGGAAACTCCGAAAGTAACAACGCGCGTTCTGCGTCCGACGGGAACTCAATATAAACAACTTACTCTAAAACCGGACGCGATCAAAGCCGGATTCAAACCCGGCGAGCGCGTCGTTAATGAAGCCGAAACGAAAAGCGGCAAGTTAAAAACGGATAAGGAAGACAAGCGGGAAAAACCGAAACGCGATGTGCGCCGCGACGGGAGAGGCGGACGCGGAGCCGAACTGCAAGGAACTCCGGGCGAGACGGCGACCCCGAAAACGGTTTACACGCCGCCTGCCGATGCGCGGAAAAAATTCGGACGTTCTGCCCCGAAGAAAGGCGGAAAAACTTTTGAAGCCAAAGGCGGTAGATTCGATGAGCGAGATGTCGCCGTGCCGCGTCAGCGTTCAATCGAAGAACGCATTCTCGATCAGGTCGGTTCGGTGGACGCGCAAAATCTCAAAATTATTCGTTTGACCGACGGCGCAACGATCCGCGAATTTTCCGAAGCTCTCGGCGTGACACCGCGCGATGTCGTGCAGTTGCTCGTCAAACGCGGAATTTTCGCCACGCTCAACCAGCCGATTGGCGAAACCATCGGGGCGGAATTGGGCAAGTCCTATGGCTATAACGTCGCTTTCGTGCCGTATGAAGAAATGGTTATCGAGCAGGAATACGAAGAACTAATCGCTTCGGATTCCGATGATGCCGAAGTTTCCCGCCCGCCGGTCGTGACCGTGATGGGACACGTTGACCACGGAAAAACTTCGCTTCTCGACGCGATTCGGTCGGATAATGTCGCCGAAGGTGAAGCGGGCGGAATCACGCAGCACATCGGAGCCTACAGCGTTTTCGTGCCGAACCCGGACAATCCGGGCGAAACGCGCCGCGTCGTTTTTTTAGATACGCCCGGTCACGAAGCGTTCACGATGATGCGCGCACGCGGCGCAAAAGCGACCGATGTGGTAATTCTCGTCGTCGCCGCCGATGACGGCGTGATGCCGCAAACTATCGAAGCCATCGAACACTCGAGAGCGGCGGGCGTTCCGATCATCGTCGCCATCAACAAAATTGACAAGCCGGACGCGAATCCCGACAAAGTGAAGCAGGGATTAGCCGGACTCGGTTTGCAGCCGATTGAATGGGGCGGCGAAACGGAGATGGTGTCGGTTTCCGCCAAGAAACGCGAAAATCTCGAAACGCTGCTCGAAACGGTGCTTTTGTCGGCTGATATTTTAGATTTAAAGGCGAGTCCGACGCGCCGCGCTTCGGGTGTCGTTTTGGAAGCCAAACTTGACAAAGGTCGCGGTTCAGTGGCGACGGTGCTGGTGCAGCAGGGAACTCTGCGCGTCGGCGATCCGTTTATCGTCGGCAATTTCTACGGCAAAGTTCGCGCGATGTTCAGTGATCGCGGCGATATTATTACCGAAGCTCCGCCGTCAACGCCGGTCGAGGTTCTCGGTTTACAGGGCGTTCCGCAAGCGGGCGATTCATTTCAGGTGGTTTCGGATATTGACAAAGCCGTTTCTATCGCCAGTCAGCGGCAGATGCAAGCCAGACAAATGGCGATGCTCAAAACCACTAAACGCGGCATCGAATCGCTCGGACTCGCCGAAATCAAGGAACTGCTCGTTATCTTGAAAGCCGACGTGCAGGGTTCGGTCGAAGTTCTGCGCTCGACGCTCGAAAAACTTTCGACGGAAAAGGTCAAAGTGCGCGTGATTCGTTCGGGTGTCGGCGCGATTACCGAATCGGACGTGCTGCTCGCTTCGGCGACGCAAGCCGACGATACTTCGATGGCGGTCGTCATCATCGGTTTCAACGTGCGCCCGGAACATCGGGCGGCGGATGTTGCCAAACAGGAATCGGTGGATATTCGTCTGCACTCGATTATTTACAAAGTCGAAGAGGAAATCACCGCCGCGATGATCGGAATGCTCGATGCCATCGAACGAGAAAGCATTTTGGGCAAAGCATTGGTTCAGGATACTTTCAAAGTTTCCAAAGTCGGCACGATTGCCGGTTGCCGCGTCACCGAAGGCTTGATTAAACGCCAAGCCAAAGCGCGAATTATCCGCGACGGCGTGGTTGCCTGGACGGGCGACATTTTGACGCTCAAACGCTTTAAAGACGACGTGAACGAAGTACGTCAGGGCTTTGAATGCGGCATCAGTCTGGCAAACTTCAACGACATCAAAGTTGACGACGAAATCGAAGCGTTTGTTATCGAGCGCATCGCGGCGACGGAGTTATAAAATTATGTTGACGGGAATCAGAGAACGAACGGTGGTCAAAGAAAACGGAATGATAGAAATTCCGGCGACTGATTTGGCGGTTGGGACGGAAGTCGAAGTTATCGTTTTAGTTGAGGAAGAAGAAATGGACACGACGGAATATCTTCTCTCGAACGAAGCCAACCGGCAGCATTTGGAAGAGGCTTTGGAAGAATCGAAGCACCCTGAAAATTTTATTCGGTTCGATGTGGATGAGTTGGAAAATTTACGGAAAAAATAGCGTTTCTTCCAAAAGCCTTCAACGAATTAAGATTTTGGGCGGAGGAAGACAAAAATACTCTGGTTAAAATTTTTGAACTGATAAAAGATATTCAACGCAATCCATTTTCGGGACTTGGTAAGCCGGAGCCTTTGAGACATAAATTAAAGGCTTTTGGTCAAGACGAATAACAAAAGAGCATCGCTTAATTTACCGAGTCAGCGATGAGGAAATCGTCATTATCTCGTGCCGGTTTCATTACGAAAAATGAGAAGACCCGAAAGAGTAGCAGAAACCCTACGCGAAGCCATTAGTGAAATCGTCGGCTTTGAACTCGACGATCCGCGTCTTTTAATCGTCACCGTCACCGACGTGCGCGTCTCCGACGATTTGCGCGACGCGAAGGTTTTCGTGCTGGTCGAAGGCACTGAAAAAGAAATTAAAGATGCCCTCAAAGGCTTGCAGCACGCCGCCACTTACATTCGGCAGCAAGTCGCTCTCAGTTTGGATTTACGTCACGCTCCGCATCTTAATTTCGTGCGCGACACGGTGGAAGAAAACGCCGCGCGGGTTGAGGAAGTTATTCAGGGATTAGCACAAAAGGGCGAATTTCCAGAAAAGGATGAATAGCGGTGAATGGTAAATGGTAAGTGATAGACATTATTAATTTTGTTTTCCACATTACCGATTTCCACTTATCACTCTCAAAAATGTTAAGTCAAGTAGTAGAATTAATCGAAAACAAACAGAATTTTGCGATTACCACGCACGTCAGACCTGACGGCGACGGAATCGGTTCGGCTTTGGGTTTGTGCTGGGTGCTGCGTTCGCTGGGAAAATCGGCGGAAGTTATCGTCCGCGACAAAATTCCGATTTCTTACGCGCGTCTTCCGGGCGCGGACGAAATTAAACAAGTTGCCGAAGTCAACGGCAAATACGATGCCGTGTTCGTTATCGAATGCTCGGATGTCAATCGTCCCGGCATCAGAGGTCTTAACAATCAAATCACCGTCAACATTGACCATCATTCTACGAGCGAACACTTCGGCACGATCAATTGGATTGACGCGACGGCATCGGCGGTCGGCGAGATGATTTACAATCTCTGCAAAGCGATTGGCGGGCGCATCACGAAGGAGATTGCCGAATGTCTCTATCTCGCGCTCGTCACCGATACGGGTTCTTTCCACTTTCCGAACACAACCGAACGCACCTTGAAAGTCGCTTCCGAGTTAATCAAAGCCGGTGTCAAACCGGCGGCGATTTCCGAAGTCGTCTATAACAGTTATCCGTGGTCGCGCATCGAGTTGATGGGAAAAGTGCTGGCGACCGTTAAACGAAATGTGGAAGGAAATATCGCGTGGCTCAGACAAACGCTTGAAATGTCGAACAACGCCGACTCGGTTGACGGCGACAACAACGGATTCGTCAACATTCCGCTGGCGGCAAAAGAAGTCGAAGCCGTCGTTTATATGCGCGAAGTGCAGCCGAATTGTTACCGCGTTAGTTTGCGCTCAAAAGATAACATCAATGT
>JAJAZE010000164.1 GCA_026785925.1 Pyrinomonadaceae bacterium | reverse complement strand
ATAACTTTTCCGTCCTGTACATTCATTCGATAAGTTTTGCCGCCTTTGCCGACGCGCCACGATTTTATTTTGCCGTTATCACGAATCAGATTCACGCCCTCGTTTTCGATTTCGGCGTTTGATTCCAGAATCGCGTCGGCGTTCTCCGGCAAAGTCAAAACAATCGTGCCGTCAGCGGCGAGCGCATTGAAACTCTGAAAATCGCCTTCGAGATTCATCACGCCGTCGCTCGTTTTGCCGTCGAACGCGCCGCGAAAACCGATGACGCGAATTCTGCCGTCAGCGGTTCCGACCGATAATTTTCCGTCCGCGTCGCGCACATTGATCGCTTCGTCAACGCCCTGCAAATCAATTTCGCCCGAAACGCCTTCGAGACGGATTTCACCGCTCGTCGTGATTTTCAAGTCGGATTTTCTCGGCACGAAAACTTCGACTCGAACGCGGTTTATTTCGTTGAAGTAATCATTTTTCAGCGCGTCGCCGTCGCTGACAATTTTAATATCTATATCCGAACCATTCTGCGTCGCCGTCAAATTGAGCGTCTTCGGACTGCGATTTTTCGAGATGCGCGTCACCGTATATTTGACTTCCGGTTTGTCCCAGCCGCGCACGAAAACGGCGCAGTCGTTCGCTTCGATTTTCACTTTCGGCGTTCCTTTGACCGCGAACGAATCGCTTTTTTTCTCGATTGTCGGCGAACCGACCATCCAATAACCTTCAAAGCCGCGCCCGAATGTTTCGCCATATTTGGCTTGCGCTTCTTTATATTTGGCTTGCGCTTCCCTGATTTGCTTCTGCATTTCCACCGAATCGAGTGCGCCGTTAGCCGCCTTAAATAACGCTTCGGCATTCAATTTATCGAGTTCGGGTTTGATATTGGCGATTTCTTTGCTCGCTTCTTTTAATGATTCTTCGATTGATCGGCGAATTCCCTCTTCGTTAATTTCGCTGGAGATCGCCGGTTTCGGCGGCTTTGGCGGTTTCGGCGGTTTTGGCGGCTGGCTGCCGGAATTATCTTCGCCGTCCCAATTTTCATTGTCATCATCTTCACTTTTCAAGTTCAAAAGATTAGTCGCCGGATTGACGTTTTTGCCGTCGTTTTTACGTTTGACCGACAGACCGCCGTTGACGCTGGTCAGGCGAATCTGCACCGCGCCGCTGCCGACTCTGCCGTATAAATCGCGCCCGACATACTGACCTTTACGAACCGGCAAACCGAAATCGTTGGCGATAGTTCCGTTCACCGTATCGGCTTTGATCGTCGCGTCGGCATCCGAAGGAATCATTAAATTGACCGTCCCGTTGACGGTTTCGAGCGTGATTTTCCCGCCCGCCGACAATTGATCGAAATCGGCGACGACCGTGCCGTTGACGGTTGAAAGATTTGCTGTGCCGCGCAGATTGGTCGCGTTGATTTCGCCGTTGACGGCTGAGGCTTTCGTCATATTTCCCGCGTTAGCGATGTTAATCGTCCCGTTGACCGTTGCGATTTCGTTCAAAATCGCGCTGCACGGAACCGTCAAACGATACTCGATTTGCAGTTTGCCGTAAGTTCTGCGCCCGCCGGAATTGCGCCGGTTCCAGTCTCCGTAATCGGTTTCGACGCTGAACGAATTCTGCCGGGCATCAATTTTGACTCCGGCTTCCGCCAGATTTTCCTTCGTATCGGCGGTTTTAACGTATTCGAGTTTAACCTCGCTGCGCTCCCACGTTCCGATAGTAATCGAACCGTTGACGTTGGCAACGCTCACTCTGCCGCCTGCGTCGAGCGGATAAGTCTGCTCAAATTTTTCGGTCTCGTCCATTGCGGCAACGGCGACCGCGTTGCTCGGTTCAGTTTGAATTTTGGCTTTAGAAATTTGCAGATCGCCGTCCGATGAAAGCATCAAACCGGCGAAAACTATTGAATATAACCACGACATATTTTGAATTCTCCTTTTCGGAATTTTTCCCGTCTTGTAACAGGAGAACACCGCGCCGGAAAATTTTATGACAAAAATTTCACATTTTTTTAAGATTTGCTGGCGAGCGGTTCGTGGTAAGATATTTTTGAGTCGAATAATCCTTCCACTTTGAAATCGAATTTAACGCGAACAAATACAACACGTTACTCGTAGGAAACATCTCACGAATTTACTTTGGCTACTTGATTTGGTAGTTTTAGAAATTTAATTGAGGGCTACTTTACGGAGACGAGAAATGAATTTAAAACGAACGCGCTTGCATATTTTGCACCAGCCGAAAGACTTGAGCAAAGAAGCGAAAACCGGTGTTTCTCTCCACTGTCATACCGAACATTCAAAAGAAATGCTGGAATTTATTCCGCATTATGCTGCTAAACTCCCGATAATTTCTTATTTTTGGAAAAGGGAAAACCGGAAACATCAAGAGCGCAGAGGCAAGCCAATCGAATTCACCGATGCTTACTGGTCGCCGCCGCTGACCGCGCACGAAGTTTATAAAAGCGAGCAAATACAGATTAACGAAGCCGGTCTCGAAGCCATCGCTTCGATTACCGACCACGACTGTATTGACGCTAATCTGCAAATCAACGAAAATACGGCGAACGCGCAAGCTCCGATTTCGATGGAGTGGACGGTTCCGTTCGAGTTCGGATTTTTCCACGTCGGCGTTCACAATCTGCCGCCGAACCGCGCCGTCGAATTGACGAAAACGCTGCTCGATTTTACTTTCGACAAGGAAAATCACACCGCCGTAAAACTCGACGAAGTATTGGCGATGCTCAATGCTCTGCCGGAAGTGCTGGTGATTCTCAATCATCCGCTGTGGGATATTGAAATCGTCGGCAAGGAAAAGCACACTCTTTTACTGAAAAACTTTTTAAAGGAACACGGACGCTGGATTCACGCGCTCGAAATCAACGGTTTCCGCTCGTGGTCGGAGAACAAAGCCGTCATCGAAATGGCGGAAGCGTTAAATTTGCCGATTGTCACGGGCGGCGACCGGCACGGCTGCCAGCCGAACACGGTCGTCAATCTGACCAACAGCGTGACCTTCGCCGAGTTCGCCGAAGAGATTCGCGTTGATAAACGCAGCGAAGTCGTTTTAATGCCCGAATATAAAGAGCCGCTGCACTCGCGTCAGTTGCAATCGTTCGCCGAGATTCTAAAACATTACCCCGAATTTTCCGAAGGTCGCCGCCGGTGGTTCGACCGCGTTTATTATGATTATGACGGACTCGGACTGCGGAAACTGTCGGTGCATTGGACTTACGGCGGTCCGCGATGGCTTCAATGGGCGACCTGGACGCTCGGCGTTTCGGGCAACCCGCGCTGGCGACCGTTTTTTCGTTATGCGATGAAAAGTCGGGATCGGGTGCCGCAGGATGTCTCACAAACCAGATTCGAGACTCCCGATTTGCAGGAAATCTCCGGCAGTCTAACGACCGAACCAGCGAAGATCAGTTAAATTCGGTTCAAAGTTCAAGGTTCAAGATTCAGAGTAGATTTTAAAACTTTGAATCTTGAACCTTGAACTTTGAACTTTGAACTATTTTGTGAATAAAATTTTGCGCGCGGCGTTTTTCGCCGATTCTTTTACGGAAATCAACGGCGTGGCGATGACCAGTCAGAGATTAGTCGGATACGCCAAAAAAAACGGCTATCCTTTTCTGTGCGTCCACGCCGGTAAAAAAACCGAGACGACGACGGACGGCAGCGTCATTTACCTTTCGCTCAAACGCTCCGCCGCCGCCGTCAAGCTGGACGAAGATTTAGCCTACGATCCGCTTTTTCAACGTCACGCCAACCGCGTTTTGCGCGAGTTGATAAAATTCCAGCCCGACGTTCTGCATATCACCGGCTTGAACGATGTCAGCATCATCGGCGCGTATCTGGCTTGGAAACTGCAAATCGCTTCGGTCGGCTCGTGGCACACGAATTTGCACGAATTCGCCGCGCACCGTCTGGCGCGAATGCTCAGATTTTTTCCGGCGAAGGCGGTTTCCGCCGTCAGTAATTTTGCCGAAAAACGAATTTTCGACGGCGCAGTTCTCTATTACAAAATGCCGAAAGTTGTGCTGGCTCCTAATCAGGAATTGATTGATGTTTTAGCCAAGCGCAGCAACCGACCCGTTTTTTTGATGAGTCGCGGCGTTGATACCGAAGAATTCTCGCCGACCCGGAGAACAATTCACGACGGAAAATTCCGCATCGGTTTCGTCGGCAGACTGCGCCCCGAAAAAAACGTGCGAATGCTGGTTGATTTGGAAAAAAAACTGCTCGCCGCCGGAAAAAACAATGTCAGATTGACCATCGTCGGCGACGGCAGCGAGCGCGATTTTTTGGAGAAGAATCTGCAAAACGCCGATTTTACCGGCTTTCTGGACGGCAAGCGTTTAGCCGAAGCGTATGCTAATATGGACGTTTTCGTGTTTCCGTCCGAAAGCGATACGTTCGGCAACGTCATCCAGGAAGCCAATGCTTCGGGCGTTCCGGCAATCGTCAGCGATCAGGGCGGACCGAAATTTATCGTGCGCCACAATGAAACCGGATTTATCGCCGCTAATCTCGACGATTTCGTCAGGCATTCGCTGGAATTGATAAACGATGCGGAAAAATTGGCGCAGATGAAATTAGCGGCGCGTGAATTCGCCGGTGCGCGTTCGTGGGACGCGGTTTTCGAGACGGTTTATCGAGCCTACGACGAAAGCTATCGAATCAAGCAGGCAGAGATAATTTCCGGCAAAGGTAATTCTTTAAAATGAACGAAATGACATTTGATACAACGCCGACCGTTTCGACCGAGACCATCGGGGAAGCCTTAAAAGGTGTTTGGCAAAATCCGGCGCAGCTTGTGCGCCAATGGAATTACAAGGGCGCGATTATGAGCGGCTCTTTGCGTGCGCCGATTTTTTTGATTACTTATTTGGTCGGACGAGAAAGCATTAAACTCGCGCTCGGCGCGGCACTCGTGCAGTTTATTTTCCGTTTTATTTTTGCCGGAGTCGGCGGCGCGTTGATTCAGGCGTTTCGGCGCGTCGAACCGGCTTGGAAAGCACTCTTGGCGATTCTGCTGATTGTGCCGGTAATCAGCCACGTTTTCGAGTATTTCGTCCAGACCGGTTTCGCCTATTTCACCCAAACCGGCAATCACACGGACGCGGCGATTCTTCGCTCCGTTTGCATCTCGATTCTATCGGCATTATTCAGTTTGTTTATTATGCGGCGCGACGTGATGATTGTCGGCGAGGCGGAAAGCCAATCAATCTGGAGCGATCTGGCGAAGTTTCCGCTTTTGATTTTCGAGTTTATGGCATTTATTCCGCTCGAAGTAATCAAAAGGTTCAAACGCGGCGAATATCTGCGCGTTTTGCTGAGCGTCGCGGCGTTCGGAATTTTCTCCCAACTGCTCGGTTGGGCGATCACCAACAAACCTTTTTGGACTTACGACAAAGGCAAAACGACTTTCGCCTCTTTCTGGGGCGTGGACGGATTGATTATTCTGGCAATCGGCATCGTATTGGCGGCGATTTTCCTGCACCGCCGCGCGAAATCGTCGGAAACCGTCTAAGTTTTTTATGAATACGGCTCCGCGCGTGGCTCTGTTTGCCGATACTTTTCACGAAACCAACGGTGCGGCGAACTTTCTGCGCCGTCTGGTCAATTTCGCCAAAGAAAAAAATTACGAGTTCCTGTGCGTTCGCTCCGGCGAAGAAACCGGATTTTATCAGGACGGCAGCGTTTCATTTCTCGATTTAAAACGCGGACGCGCTTCGATTCCGCTTGACGGCGCACTAAAATTCGACCCGTTTTTGTGGCAGCATAAAAACTTGGTCGGCAGGACTTTGAATAATTTCGCGCCGCAAATCATCCACGTTACCGGATTAAACGACATCAGCCAATTCGGTTATTATTTCGCGCATTTTAAAAAGATTCCGGCGGTGGCAACCTGGCACACCAACGCGCACGAATACGCCGCGCAGAGACTTTTGAGCCTTTTTCCATTTGTTTCCGGCACGGCGAAAGAAAAAATCGGGAAATCCATCGAAAAATTTACTTTTAAAGGCTTGATGAAACTTTATTTTCTGGCGCAGATGCAGCTTGCGCCGAATGAGGAATTGGTCGCCGACATCAAGCGTCTGACGCGCCGCCCGTCGTTTCTCCTCGGTCGCGGCGTTGACACCGATTTTCTGTCGCCGATCAAACGCCGACGGGCAGACGGCGAAAAATTTATCATCGGTTTCGTCGGCAGACTGCGCCCTGAAAAAAACGTCCGATTTTTAAAGGAAATCGAAACCGCGCTGCGCGAAGCAAACATCGAAGATTACCAATTTTTAATCGTCGGCGAGGGCGGCGAGCGAAAATGGCTGGAGAATAATCTGCTTCACGCCGAATTGATCGGCGAAATTTTTGGCGAAGAACTGGCGCGAACTTACGCGAAGATGGATTTGTTCGTTTTCCCGTCGCAAACCGACGCTTTCGGCAATGTCGTTTTGGAAGCGATGTCGTCGGGTGTGCCGTCCGTCGTGATGAAAAAAGGCGGACCGAAGTTTTTAATCGAACACGGAATCAACGGCTTGGTCGCCGTTTGTGAAAAGGATTTTATCGAAACGGTCGTGCGTCTCGCCGGAGATCGGCAGCAAATATCCGCGCTCGGAGCAGCGGCGCGGCGTTCGGCGGAAGAGCATTCGTGGGAGCGCGTTTTTGAAAAGATGTTCGATTATTATAAAATGGGTGCGGGCTTTCGCAAAAATATCCGCGCTTAGTTAATTTACGGTTAACGTATGCTGAATTTTTTGCGAAATAAAACTAAAAAATTTTAGTTTGCAAAAATTTACAACGCCGCATCAAAATCGCCCTCGCGTCAAAAGAAGTATAATCAGTGTCAATAAAATCAGTCCACATCACCAACTACTATCATAAAAATTCGGGCGGTATCAGCACGTCTTTTAATAATTTAATGGCTGCCGCCGCACGTCACCGGCGACTTGTCCGATTAATTGTGCCGGGCGAAATCGAATCGGTCGAAGAGGTCAATGAATTCGCCAAAATTTATTACGTTCCTGCCCGCCAATCGCCGATTTTTGACAAACGCTACCGCGTGATGATGCCCTGGGATTATATGCCGGGCGATTCGATTATTCGTAAAATCCTGCTGGCGGAGATGCCCGATATGATCGAAGTCACTGACAAATACACGCTTTCGATGCTCGGCGCGATGATTCGGATGGGAAAGTTCAAACAAATCGGCAGACCGCTGCTCGTGCATTTTTCGTGTGAGCGAATGGACGATAACATCGGTTCGTTTTTGTCCGGCGGCAACATCGGAAAATGGTTGGCGAGGCGCGTGATGGGCAATTACAATTTCCCGATTTTCGATTTTCACATCGCTAATTCGCCGTATACGGCGCAGGAATTCTATGAATCGGTTGATAAATCAAAAAATCCGTCTCGTTCCGACTGGTTTTTCAACTGGTGCTGGCGCGTTTTTAAAGCTCCCCGAATTCCTTTTGAAGAACGCATCGCCGTTTGTCCGCGTGGTGTCAACGTCGAACAATTTTCGCCGTCGAGAAAATCCGACGCGATCAAACGCGAGATGCGAACACGCGCCGGCATTCCCTCTGATTCGATCATTCTGCTTTACGCCGGACGCATTTCACCGGAAAAAAACATCGAACTATTGCCGGAGTTGATGAAGGTTTTGGCGAAGGATTCCGCAAAAGATTATCGTCTATTAGTCGCGGGCGCGGGACCACAAGCCGAATGGCTGGCGGCGGAAACTGAAAAACATATTCCGCATAAAATCGTCCAACTCGGACATCTCGACAAGGAAACTTTGTCCGATTATTACGCCAACGCCGACGTTTTCGTGCATCCGAATCCGCGTGAACCGTTCGGCATCGCGCCGCTCGAAGCGATGGCTTCCGGCACGCCGACGCTTGCGCCGAACGCGGGCGGCTTGCTCGCCTACGCAACCGACGAAAACGCCTGGCTGGTTGCGCCGACGGCGGAAGATTTCGCCAACGCCGTTCGTGAAATTACCGGTGATGAAGAATCGAGAAATCGGAAAGTCGAAAAAGCGTTTGAAGCCGTCAACCGGAACACGCGCGAGCAATCAACCGATTTTCTGCTCGCCACATATGACCGTTTATATGAAGATTTCGAGCGGCGCAAAGACTTATTTACCGATCAGGAAAAAGCTGGAAACTTCGATTTTACAAAAGAGTTATTTATCAAAGAATTGTTGGAAAGATGATTAAAGTTGTTTGGTCAGAAAAAAAACCGGCAAAACATTAGAAAACACAAAATTGATTTTAATGAAGCCAAAACGATTTTTTATGACCCAATGCAAATTTCTACCAACGACCCCGACCATTCTTTCGAAGAACGACGATTTATCACAATCGGTGTTTCTAAACAAAACAGGTTGTTGATTATGGCTCACACTTTCGGCGATGATAAAATCAGAATTATCACGGCGCGAAAACCGACCCGCCGCGAAAGAAAAAATTATGAAGAGGGAGCGTTTGATGCGTCAAGAATATGATATGAGCCAAGGCGAGCGCGGGAAATTTTACGGCAAAGTTGACCTGAAAAATCCGATCATCGAAGCCGACGATGAAACTTTAGACGAGACTTTTGAAGAAGAATTGGCTTTTTTGGAATCTAATCTCGCTCGAATTAAAAACCTCAAACCTCGACTTCCTGAACTTGACGACCCGACGCGCCAAAAAATCTCGCAGAGAATTTCGGCTGCCAGCGAAATTCTAGACGAAATTGCCCTGCCGAAATAACAAATGCTTGAATTAGTTTTAGCCAACTTGAAAACCCGACCGTTCCGCACGTTAATCAGCATCGTCGGCGTGGCGTTGGGCGTGATTTTAATACTGCTTTTTACCGGTTTGGCGCGTGGACTGTCGGAGAATATGGCGAAACGGGCGGCGAATTGGAAGGCGGAAATCGTTTTCACGCGACCGGGCGCAATGGAGTTGACCAGTTCAAACGCTTCGGTTTCGACGACGTATGCGAAACGTCTGCTCGAAATCGAAGGTGTCCAGTCAACCGTGCCGGTGATTCGCTATATCACGCCCGACACGAGCGGACGATGGGGAATTCGGCAGCTCGACGGCGTTGAATGGAATTCGTTTGCCGCGATGAACAAAATGCAAGTCGTGCGCGGAGTCGCGCCGGAGGCAAACGACGAAATCATTCTCGACGAACGGCAAATGAGAGACGACAAATCGAACGTCGGCGACACGATGGAACTTTTCGGCGACCGAAAATATAAAATCGTCGGCGTGTTCGCGCCGCCGTCGGGCGCACGAATCAAAATGTCGCTCGCCGCGATGCAGGACGCGCTGCAAACCGACAAATGCACTTATATTCTCGTAAAAATTAAGGACGGCGCGAATGTTGATGAAGTCGCCGCCCGCATCAATCAAATGCTGCCGGGCAATAAAATCAATCTCACCCGCGATTTGATTATTGACGCGCAGGATCGCATTCCCGCGCTGAAAACTTTCCTGCGCGTTCTCGTCGGTTTGGGCGCATTCGTCTCGACGATTTTCGTCCTGCTTTCGATGTATACGACCATCACCGAACGGCGTAAGGAGATCGGCATTTTGAAATCTCTCGGCGCGTCGAAATCTTTTATTATCAAAGTCATCGAAGGCGAAGCGTTTTTTATCGGCATTCTCGGTGTCGCGCTCGGCTTTGCGGCTTCTTTTCTCGCGTCCTTTATTCTTCAGGCGATGTTCGACATTCAATTTGAATTCAGTCCTTCGTGGGCGATTACCGCCGCTTTGATTGCGATTGGCGGCAGTTTGGTCGGTGCGCTTTATCCGGCGTGGCGGGCTTCCGGCATTGACCCGGTGGAAGTGATGGCGAACGAGTAGTTTTTAACTTTTTGACCGAATCAGTCGGTGATCAAAGTCCAAACTTTAGTCTGTGCCGCCTCGCTTCGCCGACGATTTGCACGGCTTACGCCCGAACTCCAAAATTGATTAATCCGCACAATGCCGTTTTCGGCTGTTATAATCCATTTTTTTGTGAATCCGTCCGAATTCTCATAAAAAATCTCGCAATCCGTTAATCTTAACCTTCTGATATTGTTCATCTTAGTTTACGGGAATACCTTTTGCTTAATTCTTTTTATCGAGTATTAACCAATCTTCGCTTTTAAAATTTTACAACTTAAAACCAAGCCCAATAAGGAGAGCTTTATGAATAAGAAGTTTCAATTACTGTTAAAGGAGAGGTTCATGAATAAGAAGTTTCAATTACTGTTATTTGTAGCACTAGTGTTTTTGAGCAGCGTCGGCGTATCATTTGCCCAAACGACTACCGCGTCTATTTCGGGAACGGTAACGGACGAAAAGCAGGCCGTCGTTCCCGCCGCGTCCGTGACGGCGCGAAACACCAACACCGGATTGTCCCGAAATATCCAAACAGATGGCGAAGGTCGGTATAATTTCGTCAACCTGCCGATTGGCGCATACGAAGTATCAGTTGAAGCGGCAAATTTTTCCAAATATGTTCAAACCGGAATCACGTTGCTCGTTAACCAGAACGCCATCGTGGATGTTGGCTTAAAAGCCGGCGGCGTTCAGGAAATTGTGACGGTGACGGAAAATGCTTCGCTTTTAAACACGACGACTGCCGAAGTCAGTACGCGCTTTGACGAAAAACGACTTTCGGAACTCCCGATTGCTACCAACCGCAATGTTTATAATGTTCTGCTTTCGGTTCCGGGTGTGAGCCAGTTAAGTTCCGGTCAAACGGGTTTTGCCAACGGCATCAGTTTTTCATCAAACGGCGGTCGTCTGCGCTCGAACAATTTTATGCTCGACGGGCAGGACATCAACGATCCGAGCGTTTCCGGCGGACAAATTGCCATCAACAATCCCGACGCTATCGGAGAAGTTCGTATTATCACCAATCAATTTTTGGCGGAATACGGGCGTAATTCCGGCGCGGTGGTCAACTTTATCGGCAAGTCCGGCACGAACAATTTTCACGGTTCGGCTTTTATCTTTCACAACGGCGAACGACTGAACGCTTGCAGCAATCTCGACAAACAAGCCGGTTTCTGTAATTCGGCGGCAACCGACCCGTCGAAACAACGCGCTCCGCTGCGAAAGGAAAATCAATTCGGCTTTACCTTCGGCGGACCGCTGACTTTTTTAGCTTTCGGTGAAGGCGGACCGAGTTTTTGGAAAGGCACTGACCGCACGTTTTTCTTCGGCGATTATCAACGCTGGACTGACCGCCAATTGGGTTCGGGCTTTACCCTGAACGGTGCGCCGACCGATGCCGGACGCGCCGTTTTGCAGCAATTCGCCAATCGCCCGCAAATCGCGGCACTCTTGCAGTTTTTACCTGCCGGAACGCCGAACGGTCAAACCAGAAGTTTTACTGTCGGCGGACAAACCTTCGTCGTGCCGCTCGGCAACCTGACCGGCTCGTCTTCGTTTAAGTTTAACTCCGACCAAGGTTCGATCAGAATTGACCATCGGTTCAGCGATAAAAATCTATTATACGGACGCTACCGTTTTGACAACAATACTGCATCCGGCGGCGGACAAGTTACGCCGTCCGGCTTGACCACCGTTGTCCCGACAAAAACAAAGGCGGCGACCCTCGTGCTGAACAGCACTTTGAGCAATAGAATATCCAACGAAGCGCGTATTTCGTGGACGCGGTATGATTCAACGACGAACGCCGCCGACCCTTCTTCCCAATCAATTCCTTCGATTGAAATTTCCGATTTGGGCTTGACCGGATTCAACGCGGCGGCAAGCCGGACGGCAATCGGACTGGCGGTCAATCTGCCGCAGTATCGCATTAACGACACTTATCAAATTCAAGATTCGCTTTCTTACACGACCGGCAATCACAACTTGAAATTCGGTATTGACGCGCGGCGCACCGATGTCAAAAGTTTCTTTGTCCCGACCACGCGCGGACGATTGGCTTACGGCACACTGCAAAGTTTTGTGGATGATGTGGCGGCAACGGCAACCATTAACGCGCCGCTCGCGGGCGGCGATGTCGTTAATTTTTATCGCTGGTATGAATACTATATTTTTGCACAGGACGAATGGCGCGTTACGCCGAATTTTACTTTGACGCTCGGACTGCGCTACGAAAATCCGGGAGATTCCTTCAGCTATTTAAAGGAAACCAATAAGCGAGTCTTAGCGGCAAACGGCAACGATTCACGTTTTGCACTAACGCCCGTGCCATCGGTTGATAAAAACAATTTTATGCCGCGCATCGGTTTCAACTGGAATCCGCGCACCAGCGGTAAAGGCGGTCTCGGCTTTATCACCGGCGGCGACAAATTAGTTTTAAGAGGCGGCTATTCGCGCACTTACGATGCCAACTATCTTAATCTTAATTTGAACATCGCCGGTTCGTTTCCCTTTTTAGCTTCAATTACCTTCGGCGATCCGGGACAGCCGTCTCGAACAAACGCCTTTACAAATATCCGTAACTTTACAACCCCGAATGTTTCAAATCCGAATGTCTTGACGCGCACGGTCGTCGCGGGCGATTTCCGTTCTCCGGCTACCGATCAATTCTCGTTTGAAGTGCAGCGCGAATTGGCAAGTGATCTGGTTATGAAAATAGGTTATATCCGTAATAAAGGAACGGGACTTTTTCAAACGATTGACGGCAATCCGCGCGTTGCTTGTCCGACTTGTAACGCACTCGGACGCGACAACAACAATGCCGTTGTGCCGGTTGTCCTTGCACCGCGTGCGGACCCGACGCGCGGCGTAATTCGTCTGCGCGGCAACGAAGCGAGTTCGATTTATAACGCCCTGCAAGCTAGTTTGGACAAACGTCTGAGCCGAAACTTTAGTGCCGGTGTCAACTACACTTACAGTTCATTTATTGATACGGCATCGGAGACATTTAACCCGTCAAACGCCGAAGTCGCCGTCGCTCAAGACTCCTTTAATCTAAACGGAGACCGCGCTCGTTCGAGTTTTGACCGTCCGCATCGTCTGTCGGGCAATTTCGTTTATGAACTGCCGTTTTTCCGGGAACAAAAAGGATTTGCCGGACGGCTGCTCGGCGGATTTCAGGTTAATTCATTTTTCACCGTCCAGAGCGGCGCACCGTTCACCGTCTTAAACGGCGAAGACCCGTCCGGTGCTTTGAACGGAATTGACGGTTTGGTCGGAAACGCCATTCGCCCGAACTTAAATACGACCTTAAATCTTTCCAGTATGACCATCCCGGAAATTCGGCAAGCCGGCGGAGCAAGCCTGTTTCGCCGGTTATCACGCGGACAAGAGCGCATTGGTAACGCCGGACGCAATATCTTACGGGCGCAACGCCTCACCAATGTAGATTTCGGCATTATCAAAAACACGCGGATTGCCGAAAACGTCCGCATACAGTTTCGCGCCGATATGTTCAACGTCCTTAACAAACGCAATTTCGGCGTTCCCGAAGGACGCATTAACGCGCCGAATTTTCTTAACCAATGGGCGACGAACGGCGGGAATCGTCGGATTATTTTGGGTGCGCGATTGGTTTTCTAAAGAAAAACTATTTCTCCTGAATTGAAATAGGCGGGCGGAAGAATTCTTCCGCCCGCCTATTTTTTTGCAAATTTAATTTTTCGTTTATTTCTCAATCATCGTGCCGATTTCCTTTTGCAGGGTTTCGCGCTGAACGAGCAGCCGCAGAAACAAAGCGCGTTGCCGAAACAGAAGCCACGCCGATTTCAGCCAGACGCGCATATCAATCAGGGTTTCCGACGAACGAAGCGCGATATAGCCGCACAGAATAGTGATTGGAATCGAAGCCAGCGCGAATTGCCAGCCGAAGAAACACCAGATAACCGAACCTGTAATCAGCCAAGTCAGCGGCATCAAACCGATGGCGGCGATAATTTTCGAGCTTGAACCGGCGGCATCCGCATCGTGCGTTTTAAACATTTGCCCGATCAGACTTGAAAATAAAAATGCGGGCGAATGAATGATTGCGCCGACGATTGCCAGCGGCGCGAGAATAATCAGAAGCGTGATTCTCAAAATCAAATAACGGAAAACATACCAGGTCGGATGCTGTAAAACCGAGAGGCTTTCGGTCGTCACGCCGCCGGATTTGAGCGCGGCTTCATAGCGCGTAACTTTTTCGCTCAATTCACGCATTTTCTGCGGATCGTTTTTCTCCAAAAGTTTGTATCGCGCCGCCAAATCCTGCAATCTTTCAAACGTCTTCGCCAGCGTTTGCTTGAAAATCAAGTTTTCATAAACGGATGAAAACAACGCTTCGGCTTTGAGAACCGTGTCGAGTTCCGATGCCGTTTCGAGATTCAAAGTGACATCGCGCAAAGCCGTTTCGATGCGGGCGGTCAACTGCAAAACCGCTTCGCGCGGCGGCTCGCCGTTCTCATCCAACGCCACCGGCGCGACCTCGAAAACTTCACCGTAACGAATCAAAGCCTCGCTTCTAAACGAAGTTTTAGAAGTGTAATAAAGTCCGACGGGAATGATTTTTAAGGATGAAGGCGAAAGGCGAAAGGATGAAGGATTGAGTTCATCCTTTCGCCTTCCGATTGCGCCGAGCGCAATCCGCGCCGCGCCGGTTTTTATCGGTTGAAGTTTGGTTGCGTCGTGCGAAATTCCTTCTGGAAAAATGGCGATGCAGCGTCCGCGTTCCAGAAGTTCAAAACAGTTGTCGAACGTCACGCTGTTGCTTTGCGTTTTCGCGTCCGCGTCAATGCGGCGGTAAAGCGGCAGAATCTCGAAGGTTCGCAAAAGAAACGCGCCGATTGGATTGTCGTAAAGCGTGGATTTGGCGAGAAAGGAAACGCGGCGCGACAGCGAAACAAAAACGAACGCCGGATCAACCAAGCCGTTCGGATGATTGAGAACGAAAATTATCGCGCCCGTCTGCGGCACACTCTCGACGTTGACGGCTTCGATGCGGCGAAAAAACAATCGCAGCGCGATGCTGATGATCGCGTGAATAATCTGTTTGACGAACGACGCGCCTTTGCCGAGATAAATCATCTGCCGCAAGCCGAGCGTTTTTACGCTTTCCGGCAGCGGTTCGTTTTGTGAGTCGTTCTTTCTCAATATAAAACAAGAAATTATCCACAGATGAACACGGATGAACACAGATAAAGTCAAAAATGAAATCTGTGTTCATCCGTGTTCATCTGTGGACGATTATTCCTTTTCTTCCTCATCTTCGTCTTCAAATTCGTCGTCGTCTTCGTCTTCATATTCGCCGACTTCACCGAATTCCCAGCCGTCGTAAGTTTCTAATTCGTATTCGTCAGCGAGCTTTTGAAACTCGACGTTTCTTTGCGCCAAAGATTCGGGCGTGTGAACTTCGACCTTATCAATGTGCAAAAGATATTCACCGGTTGATTCGTCGGTTTTCTCGTCGCCGAGTTCAAAAACGTCAACGAAATCGTAGCCGTCGGCTTCGAGCTTTAAGCCGAGCTTTTCGAGTTTATCAACGTCCGTGTCCACGAAGTAGAAGCTGTAAAGCATCTCTTCGCCCAAATTCCATTTGTCTTCGCTGGCGGCATCGGCGAATATCTTTTTAATGCCTTCCAATTGCGATTCCGTATCTTTGAATTCCATAATTTTTTTCTCCGTCAATTATCAATCACCTTAAATTATTGCCGCGGCGAGCCGTTTGCCGTCGGATAATATTACTCGTCGTCCGCGATATGCGCGATGTCCGAACTCGTGTCGCTGCTGTTCTGAATCGCGCCGACACCGCTCGTCGGCTCTGATTTTTCGTAATCTTCGAGCGAATGATCCTGTCCAATCGGTTTCCCGTCGTCGTGGTTCGGGTCAATCGCGTTCACGTCCTCGTCCGAAACCGTGCCGTCGCCGCCCGGAATATCGCGCCCCGTTGCGGTCGTGTCCTTTGCGCTGTCGTTAAATACGTCGTCGTTTGGCTGTGCCATAATTTTATTCTCCCTTGTAAATTTTATTTATCTTACCATTTGTTGTGGCGATCCTTTATGGTCGCCCGTCTTGTCGTGCGGGCGAGGACAAACTATCACCCTTACATTT
>JAJAZE010000163.1 GCA_026785925.1 Pyrinomonadaceae bacterium | reverse complement strand
GTCAAGCCGATTTTCTTCGCCGCCTTTTTTATCTCGGCGGGCGACAGCGCGATTTCCTTCGACAAAATAAGTCGGCGTTTGTCGCCTTCGAGTTCGTCAATCTGTTTGCGAAGCCGGGAGTTTTTGATACCGAAATCAATCGAAGAAAAATGCGAACGCGCCGCAAAGAAAAATCCGACGACGAGCAGCAGACCGCAGCAGAGCGTCAAAAGACAATACTTCCAGGGAATCGGGTCGCCGCCGCGCCGTTTCGGTTGAGATTTAGTTTTGGCGGATTGTTTCCTTTTGTTCATAACGTCTTTCCGGTTGAATTCGAGTTTATTCAATTTATTTTCAAACAAGCGCGAAGTTTTGCACTGCGCGAACGCGGATTTTCCGCTAACTCCGCTGCGCCCGCGACGATTGGCTTGCGGGTCAAAATTTCAATTTCTTTACTTGCGCCGCAAACGCACTGCGGCAGGCGCGGCGGGCAGGAGCATTTTCCCGCCAGATTCTGAAAAGTCTGTTTGACGATGCGGTCTTCCAGAGAATGAAAAGTTATCACCGCCAAGCGTCCGCCTTTTTTCAAAATATCTACACTGTCGCGGACAAATCGCTCTAAAATTTCCAACTCGCCATTAACCGCAATTCTGAGTGCCTGAAAAGTGCGCGTCGCCGGATGAGTTTTATCTTTTTTTCCGCGCCCGATAGCTTTTTCAACTAAATCGGCAAGCTGTTTGGTCGTCTCAATCGGCTCGCCCTGTTTTCTTTTCCAAACAATGCGGCTGGCAATGCGCCGCGATTTTCGCTCTTCGCCGTATTCGTAAATGATTCGCGCAATCTCAAATTCCGAAAGATTTGCCAGCAATTCGGCGGCGGTTTCCGCATCGGAATCAGCGTTCATCCGCATATCGAGCGGCGCGTCAAACCGAAAACTAAATCCGCGCTCCGCGCTGTCGAACTGCAAAGACGAAACTCCCAAATCGGCTATCACGCCGTCAACTTTTTCAACTCCGGCGGTGAGCAAAACCGCTTTTATGTCGGAAAAATTTCGATGGAAAATCCTGATTCGGTCGCCGAATTTTTTGAGTCTTTGTTCGGCAATTTCAATTGCCTGCGCGTCCTGGTCAATTCCCAAAATTTGCGTTTCATCCGAGTTTTCCAAAATCGCCTGCGCGTGTCCGCCCAATCCGAGAGTCGCGTCAACAAAGATTTCGGCGGCTTGCAGCTTAAGCACCTCGACCACTTCCGCCGCCAAAACCGACTTATGAATGTTTTCGTCAATGTTTATCGGCATCTTCAAAGAACAGGCTGATATTTATTCAATTGACGCGATGGCACACGAATATCGCTGGATTTCAATTGTCAAATCTCTGGTAAAAAATTGTAAATTAAATTTTTCTACTGATTTTACGAAGGGAAACTGAATTTTGACCGTCCTGTTTTGTAAAATCGCTCCAAGTATTTCCAAGTAGTATTCGTCAAAAACATTATTTGGGGAAAGTGCTTAAACTTAAACACCACTTTTGGGAAAATATTT
>JAJAZE010000162.1 GCA_026785925.1 Pyrinomonadaceae bacterium | reverse complement strand
TTCAAGTTTAGACGTGATTTATGCCAATGGCGGACTGACTTCGACGCTCGGACATCCATTTCTGGCGTATGAACCGCGAGCGATGGGATTCTACACTTACGCCGATTGGGAAGCGAATATGGAAAAAATCAAACTCAGTCGGATCGGTGAAAATCAGGTTTACTGGTTTTTGGATTCCAAATCCGACGTTGATGCAAAATGGGAAAAGTTTGTCGCGCAAAAACCGGACATCGTGAAAATTCTACTGCTCGACGCGGAACATTATGAAAAAACTCGTGCCAGCGGCAAAGCGGGCGATAAAGGACTCTCGCCCGAAGTTGCCGAATATGTGGTGCGGAAAGCGCATCAAGCAGGATTGCGCGTTTACGCTCACGTCGAAACGACGAACGATTTCCGACTCGGTTTGAAAATCGGCGTTGACGGATTTGCTCATTCTCCGAATTACGGTTGGAACGGCAAAATCGAAGACAAACCGCAAGACGATTTGACGCTTGCCGATATTAAACTCGCCGCCAAACAAAAGGTTTTTATCACGCCGACAGCGAATATCGGCAGAATTGAAACAACGATTTACGCCGACGGAAAGGAAGATTTGCAAATCGAAAGATTTGATCGCGTCGTTGAAAGACAGAAAACACTGTTCAATTTAATGTATAAAAATGGCGTAAAAATAATTTTCGGCTCGGATTATTATGCCAAAACTCTCGGCGTTGAACTTTGGTATTTGCACGAGAACAAAATTTTCGATAACCGAACGCTGCTCAAAATCGCCGCCGAAGATACGCCGCAGGCAATTTTCCCAAATCGTAAAATCGGCAGGTTAAAGTCCGGCTACGAAGCGAGTTTTATCACGCTTGCCGACAATCCTTTGAAAAGTTTTGATACAGTTAAGAAAGTCGGGTTGCGGTTCAAACAAGGCTTTTTTGTCGAACTGTCGAAGCCGAAAAATTAATAATTATGACGGAAGCGGAGATTGACCGGATTATCGGAATGGCGTGGGAAGATCGCACCACTTTTGACGTAATCAAAGACCAATTCGGCATTTCCGAATCGGAAGTGATAAAAATTATGCGGGTAAATATGAAGCCGTCGAGCTTCAAAATGTGGCGTGAGCGCATTCACGGCAGAAAAACCAAACATCGCGCCCTGGCAAATGAAAACGTCCAACGATTTGTTTCGTCCGACCAGCGGCATCGGGACAAAACGGGTTGATTGCGAATCTTTTTTCGGCTCAAATGTAGAAGTCACGATTTAATCTGACAATCTCGATCAGTTGAGATTGTCAGATTAAATCGTGACTTCTACATCTTATTAAATCGTCAAAGCGGCAAATTCGCTTTCATTGATTAAGGTGTTTTTGCTTTCAAACATTAGACATTATTGGAAATAAAACAATTCTTCAAGATTAGTAATATCAATAGTTTGCATTGGTTGTCGAAATGTTACTCGCAAGTTGTGCAAACCACAGGCAATCTCCATCACAACATCCGAAATCTTCTCTTT
>JAJAZE010000161.1 GCA_026785925.1 Pyrinomonadaceae bacterium | reverse complement strand
TTTTTCCCAAAAACCGGGGGGGGGTTTTTTATTTTCACCCCGGCCCCCCGCTTTTTTTTCGATCTGAATTTTACCGCTTCCGCTGCTGCTTCGGCGACCGGTTCGACCTTTATGATTCCGAGCTTAATTTTAACTTCGTGTTCAATCCGTCCGAGTAATTCCCGATTTTCCTTGAGCGTGTTTTTGCTGTTTTCGCGTCCCTGTCCGAGACGTTCGCCCGAATAGGAAAACCACGCGCCTGATTTTTCGACGACGTTGTGGTTGACCGCTAAATCGAGCAAGTCGCCTTCGCGGGAAATGCCTTCGCCATACATAATATCGAATTCGGTTTCGCGGAACGGCGGCGCAACTTTGTTTTTCACGACTTTGACGCGCGTTCGATTGCCGACGACTTTATCGCCGTCCTTGATCGCGCCGATGCGCCGAATATCGAGCCGCACACTGGCGTAAAACTTCAGAGCTTTTCCGCCGGTCGTTGTTTCCGGCGAACCGAACATCACGCCGATTTTGTCGCGCAACTGATTGATAAAAATAAAACAAGTATTTGAACTGGAAATTATCGAAGTCATTTTCCGCAACGCCTGCGACATCAAACGCGCCTGCAATCCCATATGCGAGTCGCCCATATCGCCGTCAATTTCCGCTCGCGGAACCAGTGCCGCCACCGAATCAATGACAATTACGTCAACGCTCGCCGAACGCACCAGTGTTTCGGCGATGTCTAAAGCCTGTTCACCCGAATCGGGCTGGGAAATCAGCAGTTCGTCAATGTTGACACCGAGTTTTTCGGCATATTCCGGGTCGAGCGCGTGTTCCGCATCAATATAAGCGGCGACACCGCCGACTTTCTGCGCCGACGCGACCACTTGCAAAGCCAAAGTCGTTTTGCCCGAACTTTCCGGTCCGTAAATTTCGATTACTCTGCCGCGCGGCATTCCGCCGACTCCGATTGCCGCGTCCAGACTCAGGCAATTGGTGGAAATCGAACCGATTTCCTCGTGCGGACGTTCGCCGAGTCTCATAATCGAGCCTTTGCCGAACTTCTTTTCGATATTCGCCAGTGCCGCGTCAATCGCCTTACCTTTTGTTTCACTTTTTGTATCAATACTCATCTTTACTGCTTCTCCAGCCATCTTAGTTTCTCCAAATGTGATATTCGTCATTAAAAGACAATGATGATTGTAGCACGGTGGGCGGCATTTGTGAAATGATGTTTCACAAATGAAACATAAATCTTTTTCGACAATCTGAAAACTGTTTAACTTAAAGTAAAGTAAAAAGGGAAGTCGTGCAAGTTTTTGGTCAAAGAAAAAAAAGAGTTTCGCGTTTGCCGGCGCGAAACTCTCACAAAATATCCAAAAGACAAATTCACCGTTTAATTGCCGCCATCGTCATCATCTTTTACGTCGGCTTGCTCCGGTTTATCAACGATGCTGTAAGCGGAAAGTTTGCCTTTATTCATATTGAATAAGCGTCCCGAAAGCTCGTCTACCTCGTAATCGGGCGATTTATCGTTGAAAATAATCTGGCGTTCGCCGTTTCCGGTCAGCATATTAACACCGATTAAACCCGAACCTTTATCGTCTTCGCCTTTAATGTTCGTCAAAACATAATAGACGTTGCCGCTTTGTTTGGACGCATTATATTTTTTGCCCATAAATTGTTGATATGCGGTCATTAGATTCAAAAATCGGTCGTTGTCGGCAAAAGCTCGATTGTAATCGCCGTTCTGCGCGTGATTGGCTTCGCTTGCCTGCGAAATCAGCGCGGCGGTGACGGTCAGCGCGGTCATCACGATTTGCTCCCAACCGCTGATGCCGGGCGCGGCGTATTTGTTCGACCACGCGATACTTTTTGTCACCGGATTGAACGCGAGCAAATGTTGTTTGCCGCGCACAACGACCGTTCCGTTTTCCTGTCTGACCAATGAAATTGGCTCGTCTGTGCGCCGTGCGCCTTTTTTGAACGCACCGCCGATACCGCCGAAGCCGATTGCCGCGACTTTGCTGCCGACATCCATCGCGCCCAAACTGCGTTTGAATTGCAGCTTGATTTTATAGGCTTCTTTAACTTTCCCCTGACTCGTCATATCCAATCCGATGACGCTGCTTTTGTCGGCGATGAGCAGCACATTGTCCTTCGGCAAAACGATCATATTGGTGATTGATTCATTCGCGCCGGTGTAAATCCAATTGGTATTACCGCTGGTTTTATTTAAAGCGACGACTCCAATCGGCGATTTTTTCTGCCATTCGCCGCGCTTTGCGCTGAAAAATTGTCCGCCCATTCTGCCGTAAATCACGTTGTCGTGAAGCTGCATTTCGGCGATGCCGCCTTTGCCGAAATCTTTCGTCGTCCATTTGACCGCGCCGGAGTTTTTGTCCATCGCGCGGATGATCCCGTTTGCCGACGTGTAAATCATCTCGCCGTCAATAATCGCCTGCCCGTTCGTATTTTTGAGCGAACCGTCGGTGACATCGTATAGCGTTTTCCAGAGCAATTTTCCGTCCGCCAAATTGTATCGGTGAAGTCCGGCGTAAGTCATATAAATCGAATCGCCGTCGAAAGTCGGCGGGTTTTCGCCTTTCAAATCGAAGCGATTACTCGCGCCGCCGCCAGAACCGAGCAGCATCGCGCTCGCGCCGCCGCGCTTTTTCTTTTCGATGCCGTATAAATCAACTTTTTCGGTGTATTCGTTCTGCCACAAAAGCTCGCCCGTAGACATTTTGAGCGCGTAAATATCCGGTTTGTCTTTATTGATGCGGTTGTCTTTGATGGTCAGAAAAACCAGCGTATCTTTTTGGTAAATGGGTAAAATCTCCGCCGTGTAGCCGAACATTTTTTCCGTCTGCCAGATGGTCGTGCCAGTCAAAGTGTCAACGGCAGTCAGCTTCGTTTTTCGCTGCGCCCAGCCGGAATTATCGGCGAACAAAATCATCGGCGTTCCCGAAAGTTCGGTATATTCGTCTTCCTTAATTTCGCCCAGATCATTGCGCGACCAAACCGCTTTGCCGGTTGCGCCGTCAATCATCGCCACGCCGGTTTTCGTGCCGAGCATCACGTTCCCCGACTCCATCATCGCATACCACTTCGCGCCGTCGAACATCCACAAAGGCGTGTCCGCCGCCATCGCCGGAAGATTCGCCGTCGCCAACAAAACCGCCGCCAATATCGCCGCTAAAAATTTATTCACAAACTTTTTCATCAATTTTATCCTCGATTTTAAGAAGTATTTAATCCGGCGAAATTTCGCCTCTTATTTGTCAACGCAAACTTCGGCGGCAAATCGGGTCAAAAAAAATCTCGCCGCAGACACGACGAGATTCTTTATTTGAAATGAATGATTGACGAAAATTCAATTGCCGGTTTTACTACCGTTTGGCTGAATCGGCGGACTATCGAAAATTTGATTGAGCATCGCGCCCATTCGATAACCTGCCAGCGCGATTTGTTCTTCGGCGATTTCAAACGCCATCTTCTTGTAATCTTCCGAAGGCATCTCGCCGAACTTTAGACTTGCCGGATAAAGTTTGATTGAAGCGATTTGAAAACCTTCCTGCTGCCACTCGTCGAATTTTCCGAGTTTTAAGCGATTCTGCATTTTCGCGGACGGAAATTTGTTTGTCATCAGCTTGGCAATCGCCGGCAGATATTCCGAATCGCAAGCATCGCCGACGCGCGGAATGTTGCGCCCGACAATCGAATCCCAATACCAATGCAGACTCACGCGGTCGCTGCCCTTCGCGTCTTTCGGCGACAAACTAAAAAGATTTCCGCCCTGATCGCCTTTCGGGTCGTCTTTGGTGACGCGCGCCGAAGTGTGCAGCGGCTGGTGAATATCGCCGCTGAGATGCAGAATCCAGGCGAGCGCAATTGCCTTATCCGCATCGGAAACGGTGGCATCGCGCAAGGACTTATCAAAGATAAAAAGCTGTTCGACGGCTTTGCCTTTCGGTTCGGCGAAATCTTTTAAAACTTCAACTTTGCCGTTTGCGTTGCTCCAGAAAGTGTCGGCGTAATGCCAATCGCCTTTATGATATGCCGCAAACCGATTTTTAAAATTCCTATCGCGCACGATGTCCGCCCAAGTTGAAGCAAGCATAAAAAACTCGCGCTGTTTAGCGGCGGCGGAACGCGAATCCTGAAGATAAAAAACGCTCAAATCCGAATCTTCCGGTGCGGCGAGCAGAATCTTGATCGCCTTTTCACGCGCCGTCGGCGACATCTGTTCCCAGGCGATATAAGTTGAAAGTTTGTGTCCCGTATCGTCCCAAGCCGTTGCCGGACAAACGAAAACAAAAACTGTAATCAGCAAAAACAATAATTTTAACAGTATATTTTTCATTAAATTACTCCTCGATTTACTTGAAAGATTTTAACGGAGATGAAGAATTAAAAAAAGGGAAGCGCGAAGATTAAGCGAGAAAACGAGACGTAAATTGAATTAACCCAAGACAAACTAAAGTCGTCGGTCGCCATCAAATAAACTGCAAAACTCTTCCCGCAGTGCGTCTAAAAACTTCGGATGAATCGCATTAAACAAAATGTGTGGAGAAAAATAAAATGCAGACAATGTTAGAACAAAATCGAATCGCCGCCGCCATTATCAATCGAACAAACGAGGCGTTCGGCAGCAAAATCGGTCTCTTCGGCAAACTTTTCGGTTGCTGGCACAAACAGGTCAGCCGCCCGTTCACCGTCGGTAAAGATTCTTATCGCGCCTGCCTGCACTGCGGCGCACGCCAGCACTTCGATACGCAGACTTTAAAAACTTTTGGCGCGTTTCATTATCCTCCGACTGTCGCGCTCGATAAAAATTTAGCGATGCGAAAATAACCAATTCTAATTTCAATCCAACTTAATTAAAAAAAGGTGAAGTATTTTTCATTACTTCACCTTTTTTGTAAAATTCAAGCACCTAAAAATGCGCTAGACTTTGGCAATCGCCACCACATTTTCCTGTTTTGAAACAACCACGCCGCCGACTTTTTCTTTAGTTATCGCCACTGCTTTCGGTTTCTTGACCGCCAATTGCGCGTTGATCGGAACGATGATCTCGCCGCTGCCGTCCACGTCGAAAACGCCGCCGCTAATCGGAGTTTTCGAGTCCTGCGTTTCGTCAACAATCCAAACCTGATAAGTTTCCTTTGCCGCATCATTGGCGGGAAGTCCGCGAAAACGGGCATAACCTCGCTGTTTTTCATTGCTCCAAACCATATCGCCGACAATTTCCTTTTCGTTTTTCGGATTGGTCAAAGAAATTTGCACGGCATCTTTTGCCGATGCCAGCAGTTCATCGCGTTTTTGCGCCGTCGTCAATTCAGGCTTCGGCATTTGAATCGTTTCAGGATTTTTAACGACTTCAGACGGTTTTTCAAAACGTGTTGTCCAGATATTAACCGCCAACGCGATACCGGCAACTGCCGCGAAAGCCCAGCCTAAATTCTGCCAGAATGAGAATCCCGAAGTCGTTTCGGCAACGCTGGCTCCGGGCGGTGAAACAATCGTTTTATTCGCGGACGGCGCAAAATTAAAAACTTCCTGATCGGTTGCCCCTTCGCTAAAAAACTCGTCCGCGTTGGCGTAAACCTGCGCTCGTAAATTCGCCGGTAAGTCTTCGCGCACGTCTAAATTTGCCAGACCGATAGCCGCCGCCGTCAATTCGAGCGAAAAATCGTTTTCCCATTCGGGAAATCGTTTTTTGAGTTGACCAAGTTCCATCCCTTCTTCCGCGCTTAAACCGAAGAATGATTGGTCGGCAAGGAGTTCAACTAGTCTGTTATCCTGTAAATCTTTCATACTGTTGCCTCCTTTTCAAAATCAGAACCTAAACCTAAAAATTCTCTGACTTGTATTAAACCGCGCCGGGCGTGTGTTTTGACGGTTCCGAGCGGCATTTTCAACGCATCGGCGATTTCCTGATGAGAAAATCCCTGAATAATCGAAAGATGAAGAATCTGCCTTTGTTCGGGACGCAAATTTTTCATCGCTGCGGCGGCTTCTCTGGCTTCGACGCAAACCTGTAAATCCTGTTCTCGGTCGTTAGTAGGTTCGACTAAAACATCTTCCAGCGAATCTACATTCGGCTGGCGGTTGATTTTTCTCAAGCGGTCAATCAATCGCCGCCGCGCAATCATCGCCACAAAAGTCGTCTCCGATGCCTGCGTTTCATCAAAACGCGCCGCATTTTTCCAAATGTCGATAAAAATTTCCTGCACTGCGTCTTCGGCTTCCTCCGGGTTGGGCGACATTCGCCGTGCCAGCGACCAGATCAAACCGCCGTAGGTTTTCAAACAGTCCTGAACGGCGGATTTATCGCCTGAAGCGATGCGTTTTAGAATAACTTGAGCCACAACTTTTAAATTCCTTTGTTCTGTCCTGGGTTTTAGCTTTAAGCTATTCTATTTCAACATATCTTGACTGATTATCAAAAGACATCGAATGTTTGAAAACGATGTCGAAGGCTTTTGATTAAACCCCGTGCGCCGCAAATAGTTCCTTTTCAAAAATCTTAGTCCAAAAGACGGAGTAGTCTGCCTTTCACAGTTTTATTCGTTTGTTTTTTGAAATCGGATGCAGAAGAGAAAATGAATTTTAGCGGAGTCTTGAAAATTTGGAAATTAAAAAGATGGTGAACAAGACCAGCGTCGTCGCAGCCGAAAGCAGACAAAACTGACAAAAAGCCTCGATCACAAAGGCTTGCAGATAAACCAGCCACGCCGTGAACAGAAGCATTAGAGTGACCTGCCCGCCGAATAATCGCCACGTCGCGCGATTGCCGAAAGCCGTTAAAATCGCCAGCGCAAATGCCGCGAAATAAGCCGCCGCGCCGAAAATCGCCAGCGGAACGCCCGCAATCTCGGCATATTGACTGTTTAGAACCGCGCCGCAATCGAAAGTTTCGCCGCATGGGACGGCAACGGCGGTGTAATGGTAAATCGTCAAATAAATCGCGTCCGCCAAACCGAATAAGGCGACAACCGCCGCTAAAAGCGGAAGTTTAGCGATTGCGCCGCCTGTTTCACTGCTCATGATTTCAGAATTGCTGCTCATTTTTTGTTGGCTGAATTGACCGTTTGATTAGCGGCTGAGTTGCCCAGCGACGATTGGCTGACCGGTTGACTCGAAGGCGTTTGGTTGTTCGATTTTTGCAGTTCCGCGTCAATAATCTGGCGCATCGAATTGACATCCATTTGTTCAAAAGCGAGTTTGCTGCCGTTGATATAAATGGTCGGTGTGCCGCTGATGGCGAGCGACTTGCCGCGCTGCATATCGGCATCAACCCGTGTTTTAGCCGGAAGTCCAGCCATATCGGTTTGAAATTTTGCCGCATCCAAACCAATTTTGTTAGCATATTCCTCAAATATTTTACGGGCTTCAGACGAATTTGCCCACGCCTGCTGATTGGTAAAAAGTTGATTCTGCATTGACCAAAATTTATCGCTGCCCTGCATTCCGGCGGCTTCCGCCGCGACCGCCGCGTCGTAAGCGTTTTTGTGAATCTGCGTCAGCGGAAAACTGCGATAAATGAATTTAATGCGTCCGCTGTAAAGCGAATTTATTTCCTTCATTTTCGTGTGAACCGTCGCGCACGTCGGACATTGATAATCGGCAAACTCTTCAATTGTCACCGCTGCCGTCGGTACGCCGAGCATATTCGCCGGCTGCGCTCCGGCTGGCGCGTTGCGGTATAAATCCAAAGCCGTCTGACTATCCGCCGCCTGTTTATTCGCCGCGCTGTTCGTGTTCGATTTAGTCGGCGGCTGCGCTTTGGAACTCGAATAAAGCCACCAGCCGCCGACGAGCGCGGCGACTAAAACCAAACCGATAATTGCCAAAGGAAGATTACTGTTGCTCTTAGTATTTGTTTGTTTTTGCATTTGTTTGATGATAAATAGTAAATGGCAAATGGTAAATTCCGCGTTTCACTCAGCATTTACCACTTACCGTTTACCATTGGTTTTAAACCGCTTTCAGACGCTTTCGACCCGTCCGGCGTTCTTCTAAAATTTCGATTGTTTCTTTGACGCGCGTGTAAATTCCGTCTGCATCCAAACCGTATTTCGCCAATAAAAGTTTCGGGTCGCCGTGCGTGATAATGCGGTCGGGGATGCCCATTCGGACGACTTTAACTTTATCGAGCAGATTGTTTTCCTCTAATAATTCCAAAACGGCGGAACCGAAGCCGCCCGCGAGATACGCTTCTTCAATTGTTATGATAATGCGTTTGGTTTGCGCCAGAGCCAGAATCAATTCCGCGTCGAGCGGTTTGATAAACCGCGCATTGATAACCGTCGCTTCAATGCCGTCTTTTTCCAGACTATTTGCCGCTTCTATCGTGGGCTGCACCATCGAACCGAGCGCGATAATCGCCACATCGCCCGCCGCGTCGCGCAGAATTTCCGATTTGCCGATTTCAAGCAGTCGCGGTTTGTTTGAAATATCAACGCCGTAACCGCTGCCGCGCGGAAAACGAATTGCCGCCGCGCCCTGATGTTCAATCGAAGTCAGCAGCATATCACGCAATTCGGCTTCGTCCTTCGGGGACATCAAAATAATGTTCGGATAACCGCGCAGATATGAAATATCTAAAAGTCCGTGATGCGTCGGACCGTCCGCACCGACGATTCCGGCGCGATCCATCGCAAACGTGACGTTCAGATTCTGCAAACAGACATCGTGAATAATCTGGTCGAAAGCGCGCTGCAAAAACGTCGAATAAATCGCGGCGACCGGTTTCAAACCTTCACACGCCATTCCCGCGCAGAAAGTTACGGCGTGCTGTTCGGCGATGCCGACATCGAACGCGCGTTCAGGGAATGTTTCAAGGATTTTATCAACGCCCGTGCCGTCCGGCATCGCGGCGGTCAGCGCGACGATTTTCTCGTCCGCCGTCATCAATTCGCACATTGTTTCGCCGAAAATCTGCGTGTAGGTTTTCGCGGCGGTCTTGTTCGATTTCGGCGGCAAGCCGGTTTTAATGTCAAAAGGTCCGGTCGCGTGATAAGCGTAATAATTTTTTTCCGGGTTTGGAAAACCCTTGCCTTTGGTCGTCAAAGCGTGAACGATCACCGGACCGCCGTCAATTTTTTTCGCTTCTTCGAGTGCCTGCACGAGGCTCGCCACATTATGCCCGTCAACGTAACCGATATATTTAAAGCCGAGTTCATTGACCAGCGCACCGGGCAGAACCGCCGCTGCAATTGCATCTTTGACGGTTTTCGCGGCTTTCCTCAGACGCTCGCCGAAATGCGGAACGCTTTCGAGCGTGTCGCCGATTTCGTCTTTCAAATGCTGATAACTTTGTGCGCCCTTAATGCGATTTAAGTATCGCGCCAAACCGCCGACGGCGGGCGCGATAGACATTTCGTTGTCGTTTAGTAAAACAATCAAACGCGATTTCAAATGTCCCGCTTGATTGATGGCTTCCATCGCCATTCCGCCTGCCAAACTCGAGTCGCCGATTAAGGCGCAGACGTGAAATTCTTCGCCGAGCTTATCGCGGGCGACTGCCATTCCGAGCGCGGCGGAAAGCGATGTCGAAGCGTGTCCCGCGCCGAACGTGTCGTATTCCGATTCGTCGCGCCGCAGAAAACCCGAAAGTCCGCCGTATTGCTTGATCGTGTCCATTTGGTCGCGTCTGCCGGTTAAAATTTTGTGCGCGTAAGCCTGATGCCCGACATCCCAAACCAATCGGTCGTGCGGCGTGTCAAAAGCGTAGTGCATCGCCACCGCCAACTCGACCGCGCCCAGCGACGCGCCCGTGTGTCCGCCGATGCGTGAAGTGGTTTCCAAAATAAACTGGCGAACTTCGTCGGCGACTTGCTGCAAATCTTCAACGCGCAATTGCCGCAAATCTTTCGGCGAATTTATTTCCGATAAAAATCTCATTTTAGTTTGACCGTTTGCCTCAATAATCAAATTTCGCATTTTAGTCTGCCGAATGGCAAATGTTCAAACTCGGTTCAAGGTTTCCCGTCTTTACATTTTTTTACACGAAACGCGAAAATGCTTTCGACTTAATGATATTTCGCCGCGTCAAAAGATGCGAACGGCGAAAGCTAATCTAAAAAAATAATAGAGGTAAAAAACAATGTCATTCAAACATAAACTTATTTCAGCGGCGACTTCGGCAGCAGCGATAGTTGCTTTCAGCACCTTTGTTTCGGCGCAGGACACCAATCCGAATCAGCCAAACGATTCGATGCAGAAACAGGAAATGCGCCAAGGTCGCGGCGGCAAGCGCGGTTCCGGCAAGGGAATGCGCGACGGCAAACGCGGCGGCGGCGACAAAATGATGATGCGCGTCCTCGAACGCCTTAGTTTGTCGGACGCGCAGAAAGTTCAGGTTCGCACAATTGCCGAAAACTTCAAATCTTCGACGAAACCGCAGCGCTAATAATTGGGTGTTCTGGTAATAAAAACACGCGACGGCATTATCAACGCCGACGAACAATCCAGATTCAAAGAATTGCGAACCGAGTTAAAAGCGTCGGGCGAAAAAATGCACGATTCGATT
>JAJAZE010000160.1 GCA_026785925.1 Pyrinomonadaceae bacterium | reverse complement strand
CGAACAAGCGAAGATATTGCCGCATACAAAACCGAACCTTACTCAATCGCGGCTGATGTTTATTCCAACCCGCAGCACGTCGGGCGCGGCGGCTGGACGTGGTATACGGGCGCGGCGGGCTGGCTCTATCGCGCCGCGCTGTAAAACATTCTCGGCTTCAAAAAACACGGCGATACTTTATCAATCGAGCCGTGTGTTCCGCGAGATTGGAAAGAATTTGAAATCGTCTACCGCTATAAATCAACGATTTACCGCATTAAAGTCGAAAATCCGCACGGCGTTAGCGGCGGCGCGGCAAGCGTTGAAGTGGATGGCAAGATGCTCGAAGCCAATCGAATTGAGCTTATTGACGACCGAATAACGCACAATGTGCGGGTTGTTCTTGGCGCGGGCAAAGTCCAAAAAACGCCGGAACTTGTTCGACAAGCGAAAGAAGTTTAGCAAAGTTTTTCATCGAAATTAGAAAATTTGAAATTTTTTGGTGGTGACGAGATTGACCCGGAGAAGGGTTATCACAATTTCGCGCCCGCTCGATTGCCGTCTTCTGCCCCGTCGAAGGTCAAGATGCCACACTTTCAATTAAATTTCTCTCTTCCAGATATTCAGCCAAGCTCTCAAATAATTCAGCCATCCCGCACATACGACTTATTCCGCCGTTTCAGCCCGCACCACTTCGACCGAACACTGCGCTTGCGCGGCAACCGCCGCCGCAACGCTTCCCAAAAAAAATCTTTTGAAGAGTCCGAGTCCGCGCGCGCCGACAAAAATCGAATCCGCCTTCCATTCCTTTGCCTCACAGAGAATCGCAGCGGTCGCATCGCCCCACTTGATAGTGTGCGAAACATTTAATCCGCCTGATTTTAATAGCTGAGTCGGTTTTTCAATTATTTCACTAATCCAGATTCGTGATTCTTCGTTGTCATCGGGTTTGTCATCTGCCAAATCCCAGGTGAGATTTCCGGTTTCAAAGCGTGTAAAAGGGTCATCTACCGTTATCAGGCGGATTTCAACGCCTTCAGCCCACTGCCGTTTTGCCGCCGCTTCAACGGCAAGTTTAGAATTCGGCGAACCGTCAACCGCAATCAAAACGCGGAGCGGAGCATTGTCATCATTCGCGCGCCGTCTTGAAATTCGCACCGAGCAGCCTGCTTCGGTCAACACTTTTTGTGAAACGCTGCCGAGAAAAAGCTGACCGAGCGCCGTCCGTCCGTGCGACCCGACAACTACCAGTTCCGGCTGCCATTCGTCGGACTTTTTAATTAGTTCCCACGCCGGTTTACCCAGACGAGCTTCCGCGCTCACGACCCAATCAGGAAACATTTCCCGGACTCGCCCGGCGGCGGTATCGGAGAGAGACTGCGCTCGTTCCGTTATTTCCCCCAAATGTTTTTGAATTGTAAGGATAAGCGCGGATGTCGGTTTGTTCGGCTGGGAAGAAACGCAATCGGCAATGTGCGGAAGCTCCCACGCATTAGTTACCGAAAGCACTACCGCTTCGGCTTCGCCTGGCAATCCCGCCCGCTGCAGTTCCGTAATGGCATCATCGGCATAATCCGAACCGTCATAAGCTATTAAAATTTTCATCGTTTGATTCATTGATTTCTCCCGTTATCGAAGCTGAGCCGCAAGGCGTAGAATTATCGAGGTTAGTTCAGAAATCTAAACCCGACCTGTTTCCGAATAATAAATTCCGCTTTTATTTGCATTGCACTGCAACCGACGTTCCAAACAATTCCGACAACGGTTGGTTAGTTTGCCGAGGCACTTGGGATTACTCAAAAGAAATTCGTCGTTCTATGGCACAAGCATTGCTCAACAGCAAATCAGATTTCAATTAAATTCGGTCTGTATCTAAGTGAGGTGAACTATGAAAATTCTTATTGCGTATGACGGTTCTGATTGTGCTAATGCGGCTTTGGCGGATTTGCAGTGCGCCGGTCTGCCCGGTGAAGCCGAGGTTATGGTGTTGACGGCGGTTGACGTATTTATCCCGCCGGAGGTCGGTAATGCAGATGAAGAAACATTTACAAATTACGTTCCGCAGGGTGTCAAACTCGCCCACGAACGCAATGCGCTGAGGTTTGCCGAAGCCGAAGCTCTCGCGGCGCAGGGCGGCGAAAATGTCCGGGCGATGTTTCCGGGCTGGAACGTGAAAACCGAAGCCCTTGCCGATACGCCGCACTGGGCGTTAATCAAAGAAACGGAGAAATGGAAACCGGATTTAGTGGTGGTCGGCTCACACGGTCGTTCCGCTCTAGGGCGGATGATTCTGGGCAGCGTTTCGCAAAAAATTCTTTATGAAGCCCAGTGTTCAGTGCGGATTGCGCGTGGTCGAACCTTGATTGCCGACACTCCGATTCGGCTGGTTCTCGGCGCGGACGGCTCGCCGGACTCGGAAGCGATGCTCGACGCGGTAGCCGCGCGGAATTGGCGGGAAGGAACGCAGGTTAAACTTATCACCGCCGCCGAGCCTTTTTTTCAATACGGATTTGATCCTGACGAACAAATGAGCCAAATCCGCGAGCTTCAAAATTCAGCCGTCAAAAAGCTAAACGAAGTCGGGCTTGAAGTTACCCCGATTATCAAAGAAGGCGACCCGAAGCACATTCTCCTGCGTGAAGCCGAAGCGTGGGGCGCGGACTGTATTTTACTGGGAGCGAAAGGTCATCGTCTGCTTGAGCGATTCCTGATCGGCAGTGTTTCATCGGCGGTTGCCGCCCGCGCTCATTGCTCGGTCGAAATCGTGCGAAATAGAATCGGGCATTCGGAAAAAGCGGAATAATCAAAGTTCAGATTTACGTTGTGAGGCGTGGAAAATTTCGCGGTGAAGCGTGGGATTTTCCACGCCTCACCGCGATTATGCGAGAAATTCAAATGCTGCATCACGGATTGACCGGCACGGAAGCCCAAGCTCGACTGAAGGAATTCGGCTACAACACCCTGCCGGAGAAAAAATCCGTTTCGCTCTGGCTTCGTCTGGGGCGGCAGTTTCAAAGCCCGCTGATCTACATTCTGCTGTTCGCGCTCGTCGTTGACCTGGTGATTTGGGTGGTCGAGGGAGCAAGCGG
>JAJAZE010000159.1 GCA_026785925.1 Pyrinomonadaceae bacterium | reverse complement strand
GTTTTAGGCAATACGGCGTGCCAAAATCTGCTTGAAACGAAAGTCGGCATCTCAAAAATACGCGGCGAGTTTCAGGATTATTTCGGCGTGTCGGTGATGCCGACGTTTCATCCGGCGTATTTATTACGCGACCCAAGCAAAAAGCGCGAGGTTTGGGAAGATATGAAAAAGGTGCGCGATTTTTTGAGCAAGTGATTGACTGGAGCGCAAGCATCCCGCTTGCGCTCCAGTCGTTTTCGTAATTTAAGATTTAGAATTTACGATGAAATTGTATAATGGCAGGTAAAAAATGAAAAAAATTTTGACTACGTTATTTGTATTTTCTCTTTTGTCCGCGAATGTTTTTGCGATTGATATGAGCGCGGAAATCAACACGGCAACCGGCAAATTACTACCGCAGGTCATCGAATGGCGCAGGCATCTGCATCAATTCCCGGAACTCGGCAACCGCGAATTTAAGACTTCGGCTTATATTGAAACGCATCTGCGCGGGCTTGGTCTGGAAGTTCGCACGAAAGTTGCGAAAACCGGCGTGGTCGGGATTTTGAAAGGCGATTTGCCGGGCGAGACGATTGGACTTCGCGCTGATATGGACGGTTTGCCCGTCACCGAAAGAGTGGTTCTGCCGTTTGCTTCCAAAGAAAAAACCGAATATAACAACCAGCAAGTCGGCGTAATGCACGCCTGTGGACACGATTCGCACGTTGCGATGCTTTTGGGAACGGCGGAAGTTTTGACGAAAATGAAAAGCAAATTGCGCGGCACGGTCGTTTTTATATTTCAGCCCGCCGAAGAAGGTGCGCCCGCCGGTGAAGAAGGCGGCGCGGCTTTGATGGTGAAAGAAGGCGTGATGGATAATCCGAAAATTGATGCGATTTTCGGGATTCACATCAACGCGCAGACGGAAATCGGGAAGATAAAATACAAAAGCGGTTCGTTTATGGCGGCGGCTGATTGGTTCACGATTAAAGTCAAAGGCAAGCAGACGCACGGTTCGCAGCCGTGGCTCGGCGTTGACCCGATTGCCGTCGCTTCGCAGATTATCGGCGGTTTGCAGATGATCGTTTCGCGGCAGTCGGAACTGACGAAAGCTCCGGTCGTCATCACCGTCGGCAAAATCAACGGCGGCGTTCGGGAAAACATCATTCCCGAAGAATTGACGATGGCGGGAACGATTCGCACTCTGGACGATCAGATGCAGAAAGACGTTCACGAAAAAATCAAACTGACGGCGCAGAAAATCGCCGAAAGTATGGGCGCAACCGCCGAAGTTTCGATTGAGACGAAAACTCTGGTGACTTATAACACGCCCGAATTGGTCAATCAAATGCTGCCGTCGCTCGAAAAAGCCATCGGCAAAGAAAATGTCTACGCGACCGAATGGACGACCGGAGCAGAAGATTTTTCTTATTACCGTTTGAAAGCACCGGCGTTTTTCTTCAACGTCGGCGGAATGCCGAAAGGCAAAAACGTCAAAGATGCCGCGCCGCATCACACGCCGGATTTTTTCATTGACGACAGCCGTCTCGATGTCGGAATCAAAGCGTTTTGCAACATCGTTTTCGATTATCAGCCGACAGCGAAAACTGCCGGTGTTTCAAATGATAAAATTTCCGCCGAGATTTTAAGCGGGCAAATTTCGGTGGAAAATTATTTTCCGGCGCAGCTTTTCGACGTGCCGTTTCAGCCTTTCGGATATAAAAGCGTGTT
>JAJAZE010000158.1 GCA_026785925.1 Pyrinomonadaceae bacterium | reverse complement strand
GTAGCCGGAAAGCGTCGTGCCGACGAACGCGCAGCCGAGCGTTTCGGCGGCGTTGATTCCCTCTTCAAAAGTCGAGATGTCCGCCATCACCGGCAAACGCAAATTCGTCATAATCTTTTGGCATAAATCAGCGAGTTTTTCGCCGTCCGGTCGGGAGCGCGGTGTCGCGTCAAGGGCGATGATGTCCGCGCCGGCTTCGGCGACTTCAACCGCCGATTGATAATGCGGCGTGATGTAGACTTCGCTCGGCGAAAGCACGATTTTATAAATCCCGATAATCGGAATAACAACCGTTTTTCGCACCGCCGAAACGTGCGCGGGCGAATCAATCCGCACGGCAATCGCGCCGTTTAACGCGGCGGTTTCGGCAAGTGCGGCAATAATTTCCGGTTTATTCAGCGGCGAATTGCCCGGAGCCTGACACGAAACGATCAATCCGCCTTCGATTTGCGATTTTAGAATTGCGATTGACGATTTTTCACTGTTCATCTGTTTTGAGAGTTTTCCAAATTTGATAATAACCGTTCTGTAATTTCGACATCTGCCTGACGATAAGCCAAAAGCAGCGCACCGATTGCCGCGCCGAAAACGGGTTCGACGAATTCCGCCTGCGGAACTTTCTCAATTAAAATTTCCGCGAAACTTTTTCTCAAAAGCGCGGCGCGAAACATTCCGCCGACTCCGGCGAGTGGAAATTGTCCGCCAAATTTTAATCTTCCGGCGGCACTGGCAACGCTTTCGACTAAAATTTCCGCGCCAAAACGGATTTGATTTTGCAGAACCGAATTGCCGTTCTCGGCGGCTTCGTGCGCCGCTTTCGCCAACGCCGCGATTTCATCACGCGAGATTTTTTCGTTGTAAAACGCCGTCGTCAAATCACGAATCCGTTCGACCTTAAAAAAATCGAGCGTCAATCTTTCCAAGCCCGCGTTTTTAATCAAGCCGTCCTGCTCTTTAATCGCCAGCCGAATCGTCTGCGCGGCAAGCCAAAAACCGCTGCCTTCATCGGAAAACAAAAAGCCGAGTCCGCCGATCTGCGCCGTTTCGCCCGGTTCGTTTTCACCGTAAATAACCGAACCGGTTCCGGCAATCACGACGATTCCGGGCTTTCCCGCCGTCGCCCCAAACAGCGCGGTCGGCGCGTCGTGTCCGACTTGTAAATGCGTAGCTTTGATAATTTCGCCGATAATCTCTTTTTTATAATCCGCGCCGCCCGTCATCCCAAAATGCGCCGAAGCAAACAAATCTGAAATCTGAAATCTGAAATCTGAAATTTTCAACGCTTCGCCGACGCTTTCCAAAATCGCCTTTCGCAAACGCTCGCGTCCGCCCGGCTGTTCGGCGTGATTCGACGCGCCGCCGTTCCCGCGACCTAAAATATTTCCCTCCGCGTCGGCAACAACGGCTTCCGTATGACTTTGCCCGCCGTCAACTCCGAGAAACATTTTGGATTTTCGATTTTCGATTGCGGATTTCTTCATCAACTCTGCGTCCTCCGCGCCTCCGCGTGAAATTCTTCGCTCCTTTTTTCAACAGACCACCTGCAAAAATCAAAAACAAGGAAAATCAACCGCCGATGAACGCCGATAAACGCAGATTTGTCTTTGATTTTTGTTTTTATCCGCGTTCATCTGCGTCTATCTGTGGTTAAATTTGTATTCTCAAGCGGTCTAACATCTCAACCGCAAATTCATCGCAAAAACTTTCTTCATCAGCAACATTTTCAATCTTAAATTCTTTCAAAAAATAATGTCCGAGTTCGTGCGCGACTATTTTTTCCAGCGGAATCGGCGCGTTTTCATTGACGATAATCGTCTTCGTCCGCCAGTCGAATTCGCCCAAAGTCACCGGAAACCATTTTTGATAAACGATTTTCACGCCGACTTTTTCGGCAATCTCAAAAACATTTTTCGCACCAAAATTTAGAAACACTCTTTCAACAAATTCATCCCCGCTCATTTTACCTCTCACTTCTCACTTCTCACTTCTCACTTCTCACTTCTCACTTCTCACAGCGCGTGTCGGTGCGGATCGCCTTCATCTGTATTTAAATCCTCGCTCCATTCGAGTTCAAAACCTTTTTTCAGCAGTTCGTTCTGAAATTCGCGCAGCAATTCCGCATCGTTTCTAACCTGTCGCGGCGTTATTTTTCTCGCCAGACAAAATGCCAGCAAATTCCCGACCGCTTCGCCGATATTCCATTCAATCGGGTGCAGTCGGTAACAGCCGTTCGTAATGTGCGTCGTGCTGATATTTTTACACGCGGGCAGCAGATTTTCCACTCGTTCGGGAATCAAGGCGCCGAGCGGAATTTGAAACGGCAGGGCTTCGACATCCAGATAATTATCGCCGCCGAACGTCGGGTGCAGATCAATCCGGTAAAAACCGATGCCGACCGAATCGTGAAACTTTTCGGCAAGTTTTTCACCGTGTCGCAGCTTCGCCGAAACGTGCTGTTCGGCGATTGTAAATTCGGCTTTGATGCGCCGCGATTCGCGGATATACGGCATTTTCGCCAAACCGTCGCTCGTCCCGACAACATCGCCGCGCAGTCTCAAACCTTTAAAACCGAGTTCGGTTTGCAGGTAATAAAGAAACGATAAACTCTGCGTTTTCGCCTCGGCAATCATTTGATCTTTGGTCTGTAATCTTCGGCTTTCGGATTTGTCATTTTCCATTTTCCATCTTCCATTTTCCATTTCCCCCGCTGTGCAAAGATCGCCCAACAGATAATCAATCTGCGGATAATTGACCAAAGTTATATCGGAATCGAACGCGCCTTTGACAAAATTTTCGGTGTGCAGAATTCGCCGATACGTCCACAGTCCGGCAAACGCTTTGTTCGGTTCATTGTTCGGCTGAAAATTGTAACGAACAGACTCCAGAGTTCGCGGACTCAAACCGTTCAAACTAAGAAGTTTGCCGCTCCATTTCGGCGTTAAATTCGGCACGAAATCGCGCCAGAATTCGTAATTGTGCGGACGTTCAATCGTGTAATCCTGACCGTCGTGAAAGCTCATCGCAAAGCACATCGAAAACGCCTGCGAATTGCGCGGCTCCGGCGTTTCTTTGGCACTCGGCTCCATCGTTTCGCTTCGCGCTTCCGCGCCCGTGACAAATTCGGTTTTCGTCAGCGGCAAAAGCTCG
>JAJAZE010000157.1 GCA_026785925.1 Pyrinomonadaceae bacterium | reverse complement strand
TATGAAGAAAGTTTTATTGATTGACCGCGACGGAACTTTGATTTCCGAGCCGGAAGATTTTCAAATTGACAGTTTCGCCAAGCTGAATTTCCTGCCGTCGGTTATCACCTATTTGGGAAAAATCGCTCGTGAACTCGATTATGAGTTAGTGATGATAACCAATCAGGACGGGCTTGGAACCGATTCCTTCCCGGAAGAAACATTTTATCCGGTGCAGAATTTTTTGCTGAAGACGCTCGCCGGCGAAGGCGTAAATTTTGCAGATGTTTTGGTTGACGGAAGTTTCGCGCACGAAAATAGACCGACGCGCAAACCGAACACGGGATTGCTGGGCAAATATCTCGACGGCGATTACAATTTAGCCGAATCTTTCGTGATCGGCGACCGTGAAACCGACGTGCAGCTCGCCAGGAATTTAAATGCGCGGGCGATTTTCATCAAAAATGGAAATTTTGCCGCGCCTGAAAATGATGAAACGATTGCGCTGGCTGCCGAAAGTTGGGAAAAGATTTACGAATTTTTGAAACTTCCGCCGCGCCGATTCGCGCACACGCGAACGACGAAAGAAACCGCGATTGAGGTCGAAATAAATCTGGACGGAACGGGAAAGACGGAGATTTCGACCGGAATTTCATTCTTTGACCACATGCTCGAACAAATTGCGCGGCACGGCGCGATTGATTTGAAAATTCGAGCGAATGGAGATTTGCATATTGACGAGCATCACACGATTGAAGATGTCGGCATCGCGCTCGGCGAAACTTTTAATCTGGCGTTGCAGGATAAGCGCGGAATGGAACGCTACGGTTTCGCGCTGCCGATGGACGATTGTCTGGCGCAGGTGGCGGTTGATTTCGGCGGGCGTAACTGGTGCGTTTGGGAGGCGGAATTCAAACGCGAGAAAATCGGTGAAATGCCGACCGAAATGTTTTTTCACTTTTTCAAATCGTTTTCCGATCAAGCGCAGTGCAATTTGAATATCAAAGCCGAAGGCGCGAACGAGCATCACAAAATCGAAGCGATTTTCAAAGCGTTTGCCAAAGCCGTCAAAATGGCGGTTAAGCGCGATGTCAACAATTTCGTTTTACCGTCAACCAAAGGAAAACTCTAGCGGAAGGCTGCCGAAAATGTATGAAAGTTGCGATTGTCAAATATAATGCCGGAAACGTCGAATCAGTCAGAAACGCGCTGGCTCGGTTGGGTGTCGAAGCGGTTTTGACCGACGACGCGCAAACTTTGAAAGCGGCGGACAAAGTTATTTTTCCGGGTGTCGGCGAAGCGTCGAGCGCGATGGCTTATTTGCGCGAACGGGAACTAGATAAAGTTATCAAAGCACTCGAACAGCCGGTTTTGGGAATCTGTTTAGGAATGCAGCTTTTGTGTGAATACTCCGAAGAAAACGAAACGAATTGTTTGGGGATTTTGCCGTATCGCGTGAAAAGATTCAAGTCTGCCACTTTGAAAATTCCGCAAATTGGCTGGAACACTATCTTTAATCTGCAATCGGAGCTTTTTACGGGCGTGACGGAAAACGATTACGTTTATTTCGTTCACGGATTTTACGTTGAAACCGGCGCAGAGACGATTGCGGCAGCAGATTACGGAACAAATTTCAGTGCGGCAATCCGGCACGAAAACTTTTACGCCGTGCAGTTCCACGCGGAAAAATCAGGCACGGTCGGCGAGAAAATTCTGGAGAACTTTCTGAAAATCTGAATCGCCGAATTTCGTTTTTACATTGTGAGAAATTTATGTTTGAAATAATTCCCGCCATTGATTTGATTGAAGGTAAATGCGTGCGGCTGTCGCAGGGCGACTTTGCGAGCAAGAAAATTTATTATGAAAATCCGCTGGAAATTGCCAAAGAGTTTGATTCAATTGGGTTAAAGCGTCTGCACATTGTTGATTTGGACGGCGCGAAAAACGGCGCAATAACCAATTTGAAAGTTCTGGAAAACATTGCGCGGCAAACGAATCTGACGATTGATTTCGGCGGCGGCATAAAAACCGACGAAGATGTTCAAGCGGTCTTTGACGGCGGCGCGAAAATGGCGAGCATCGGCAGCGTTGCCGTCAAAAAACCGGAAATGTTTTTCGCTTGGCTGGAAAAATACGGCAGCCAAAAGATTCTGCTCGGCGCGGACGTGCGCGACGGAAATCTGGCGATTAACGGCTGGCAAACGGCGACCGAAACGAAAATTACGCCGTTTCTGGAGAATTATTACGCAAAAGGCGGCAAGCAGGTTTTTTGCACGGACATTTCAAAAGACGGACTTTTGCAAGGTTCGGCAAACGCGCTTTACGGTGAAATTCTGGCGTGTTTGCCCGAATTGAACTTGATTGCCAGCGGCGGTGTCGGTTCGCTGTCGGACGTTTGGGAACTTAAAAAAATCGGCTGTTCGGGCGTAATCATCGGTAAGGCGATTTATGAAGGAAAAATCACGTTGAAAGAACTGGCGACTGTTAATGCGAATCAAGAGTAAAAGCTCTTTACCATTTCACAACATTTTCTCTGCGTTCTCTGCGCCTCTGGCGTGAAATTGTTTTGTAATTTTATTGAAAGTAGCCGGTTTTTTAGCAACTTTTTCACGCAGAGGCGCAACGCAGAGTTTTTCAGTCTTGATTGGCATTGTTAGTAAATAGAGTGTTTTTAAGTTTATTTTATACTGCAAATGTTAGCTAAAAGAATTATTCCGTGTCTCGATGTGAAAAACGGGAGAACGGTCAAAGGAACCAATTTTGTTGATTTGCGCGACGCGGGCGATGCGGTTGAACTCGCCAAAATTTACAGCGGGCAAGGCGCGGACGAACTCGTCTTTCTCGACATCTCGGCGACTGACGAAAGGCGCAAAACTTTGCACGAATTAGTTAAAAAAGTGGCATCTGAAATCAACATTCCGTTCACCGTTGGCGGCGGCATCAATTCGGTCGAAGATATTGAAAAGCTCTTGAATTGCGGCGCGGACAAAGTTTCAATCAACACTGCCGCTGTCAAAAATCCGCAGATTTTGGAAGCCGCCGCGAATAGTTTCGGCTCGCAATGTATTGTTCTGGCGATTGACGCGAAACTCGTTGAAAACGAATGGCAAGTTTATATCAACGGCGGAAAAATCGCGGCGGAATTAAACGCGGTCGAGTGGGCGAAACACGGAGTCGCGCTCGGCGCGGGCGAGATTTTGCTGACTTCGATCAATGC
>JAJAZE010000156.1 GCA_026785925.1 Pyrinomonadaceae bacterium | reverse complement strand
AATACGTCGTCGTTTGGCTGTGCCATAATTTTATTCTCCCTTGTAAATTTTATTTATCTTACCATTTGTTGTGGCGATCCTTTATGGTCGCCCGTCTTGTCGTGCGGGCGAGGACAAACTATCACCCTTACATTTCACGCTTCATCTTTTCGATCTTCATCGCGCTTTTCCGGTCGCAGATGCGGAAACAAAATCACGTCTCGAATCGAATGTTTGTTCGTCAAAAGCATCACCAACCTGTCAATTCCGATGCCGATTCCGGCGGCGGGCGGCATTCCGTAGGCGAGGGCGCGGATGTAATCTTCGTCCAAAACCATCGCTTCCTCGTCGCCGGTTTCGCGTTCCTTCATCTGGTCAACGAAACGCTCGTATTGTTCCTGCGGGTCGTTGAGTTCCGAAAACCCGTTGGCGCATTCCATCCCGTTGATAAACAATTCAAACCGCTCGGCAATCTGCGGATTCTCCGGCGACGCTTTCGACAAAGGCGAAATTGATTTCGGGTAATCAATGATGAATGTCGGTTGGATTAGTTTTGATTCTGCAACGATTTCAAATAATCTTGCTAAACTTATTGACGCTCTTGCTTCCGTCACATCAAAACCAATATGATCCTCTTCTAGTCTTTGATTTGTAACTTTCCACATATCGTCAATTTTTTCTTGTAACATTTGTTCAGATGAAAATATGTCTTCCTCTACTTTCCAATCGAAAAATCTAAATAATAGAACAAGTTTTTTTGAATCATCCAACCAACTTTCTTCAAAAGTTTCGCTTCCTAATTTGCTAAACTTAGCGTCCCAATGCCTAGCAATTGCTTCTTTCATCGAAATTCTTTCAAACTGTTCAAAATCAATCTCGTGTCCGCCATATTTCACCTGCAAACTTCCTACTGCTTTACGCACCGATTTTTTAATCATCGCTTCGGCGAAATCCATCATTCCGTTCACGTCCATATAGGCGCAGTAAAATTCGAGCATCGTGAATTCGGGATTGTGTTTGTGCGACAAACCTTCGTTGCGGAAATTGCGGTTGAGTTCGTAGACCTTTTCAAAACCGCCGACGGTTAAGCGTTTCAGATAAAGTTCGGGGGCGATTCGCGCATAAAGTTTAATACCAAGTGCTTTGTGGTCTGTTTCAAAAGGCGTTGCCGCCGCGCCCGTCGCTTTCGGCGTGAGCATCGGCGTTTCGACTTCGATGTAATCGTGGTCGTCGAGAAAGCGGCGCATTCCGCTGATAAGTTTGGCGCGGCGTTCAAAAACTTCTCTGGTCGTCAATTTTTTAACGCCCGTTTGCCGTTCTTCTTCGAGTTCGTCATCGGTTTTGTTTCGCAGACTCGACGCGATCAAATCAACATACCGATAACGCCGACTGATTTCCGGGTCGGCGATGTCGTGCATCTTGTCCGGCATCGGCATCAAAGACTTCGACAAAAACTGAATCGTTTCAACGTGAACGCTCAATTCGCCCGTATTCGTCAGAAACAAATAACCTTCCGTGCCGATAAAATCGCCGTGATCCAATAATCCGAAAACTTCCCACGCCTTCCCTTCTTCGTCAATCGTTTCGCCGGTGTCGTTGCTGATCGGCTTCGCGTCCTGTTTGCGAACGTAAATCTGCAAACGGCACACGCCGTCCGACAAATGCACAAACGCCGCTTTGCCCATCACGCGCGGCGGCACGGCTAATCTGCCCGAAATTCTGACATTGCCGAACGCTTTTAACTTAGCGTTCAAAGATTCCTTTAACTCCTGATTCGGCTTTTCGCCCGTCGGCGTGTTGTCTTTTAATTCTCTGACGATTTCAAGAATCGGCGCGAAATTCACGACGTTTGAAATCGTATCTTCCACATCCGTCCTTTTCGAGCGTTCATATTTGTTCGGATACGAATTTCCGACGATAGCTTCGAGTTCTTTCAAATGCTCGACCCGCGTTCGCGTCTGGTCGTTGTCGTCAATAATTCCCGCGCTGATGATGGTTTCCGTTTGTGTGTTCGCAATAGACATAATTTTTTTAACTGATATTCACTTATTCACCGCCATTTCGTTTTTCACTGCTGTTTCAAAAATTTCTTTTCCCCATTCATTGATACTTTTACCGCGCCGCGCCGCGGCTTCGGCGATTTCGGCGTGAAGTTTGTCGGGCAGACGAAACAGGACTTTGCCCGAAAAACTTTTCCTGGCTTTTTTGCCGGTTTTCTCACAAACTTCAATGTGAAAATCAACCGTTTCACGCATTGAGTCTTTCAATTCTTCGACGCTTTCACCGTGAAAAGCAACAATATCGGTTATTCCCAAAAGCCGCCCGAAAAAAACATTATCGTCGGCGGAAAACTCGATTCTCGCCGTAAATCCTTTGTAACTCAATGTGTTATTCATTTCAATTATCAAATGATAGCCAATAGCCACAGCATTTTCAACAAAACCACATCTTTTCATTATCAATCAAAATTTGTGATAATTTAGTTTTAACTCTTCGTATGAATTTCGCGGCTGAAAAATCTACTGAATTAAAACGTCTGCGCGACGAAATAAAGCGCGGAACGCCGGTTATTTCACTGAGCGGATTAACTTCAATCGCTTCAAAAGCCTTTGTTTTAGCCGATCTGCAAATCGAAACCGGCAAAACTTTCGTCGTCGTCACCGATTCAAATAAAGATTCGGAAACGTGGGAATGCGATCTCGAATTTTTTCAAAATTCAAGGCAAAAGGAAAAAGGTAAAAGGCAAAACGAGGATTCCGCAATCCGCAATCCGCAATCCGCAGTCCTAACGCTTTCCTCATTTGAAACCGATGTCTATTCCGGCATCTCGCCGCACGCCGAAACGCAGGAGGAACGCGCTTTAACGCTATGGCGTTTGACGCAGAACGCGCCGGATTTTCTGATTGTTTCGGCGAAATCTCTGATTACGAAAACCGTCACGCCGGACGAGATGAAAAAACTCGGCGCGGTTTTGAAACGCGATGCGGATTTCGCGCCCGAAGCGTTAATCGAAAAGCTGATCGCCTGCGGTTACGTCCGCGAAGAACCGATCAAAAACGTCGGCGAATTTTCCGTGCGCGGCGGCATCATTGATGTCTGGTCGCCGACGGCGGAAAATCCCGTGCGATTGGAATTTTTCGGCGATACGGTTGATTCGATTCGAGCGTTCGACGCGGAAACGCAGCTTTCCATCGGACAACTATCGGAAATTTCCATCGCCCCGATGCGCGAGTTTTCCGCGACGGCGAAGGATTTCAAAGACTGGTCGTTTTTCGCCCGCGAAAGATTCGACGACGAAAGATACGCCCGAAACTTAAAAGACCGCACGCAGTTTGCCGAGGTCGGCGAAGATTTTGCCGGTTGGGAATTCTCTATTTCGCTGGTCAATCCGAAAAATGCCAGCGTTTTCGATTATTTGAAAGACACTGTTTTAATTGTTGATGAACCGGCTTTGGTCGAACAGACTCTGACGCATTTCTACGAAACCATCGAAAAGCGTTTCGCGGAAATCAGCGAAGCCGACGACATCGGTTTAGAGCCGCACGAATTATTTTTAGACGGCGAAACTTTGCGCGAAAAACTCGCCAATAAACAGCGCGTCGAACTCCGCGCCCTCGGCAGAACGGCGGCAGCTATTAATGAACAGTTTTCACTTGACGCGCCGACGCTGAATGAAAATTACGAATTACTAATTGCGAATCACGAAAAAAAGTCTTTGTTTCTTTTTTCGACTGCCGAAAAATCCGTTGAACTCGAAATCGGGTCGCGCTCGACCAGAAAATATCACGGCAACGTCAAAGAATTTGCCAGGGAAATAAAATCTCACGCCAAGACGCAAAATTCGCCGAGTGAAACCGAAAACCGAAAACCGGAAACCGAAAACCGAATACTTTTCGTTCTGCAATCGCACGGATTAGCTGAACGATTGAGCGAGATTTTGCGCGATTACGACGTTTCGATTCCCAAAGATTTACTGCTCGTCGGCGATTTGTCCGGCGGTTTTGAGATTCCCGCGCTCGACTTGATCGTTCATACGGAAACCGATATTTTCGGCGAAATAACGCAGCAGGAATTTCAAAAAACCAAAACTAAAAAAACCGGAACCAAATCAAATCTCGGCGCGTTCATTTCCGACTTTCGAGATTTGAAACCGGGCGATTTCGTCGTTCACGTTGATCACGGCATCGGACGTTTTGAAGGTTTGCAGACTATCGAAACCGGCGGTGCGCGGCGCGAGTTTATGCTTTTGTTCTACGCCGAGAACGCCAAACTTTTCGTGCCGGTCGAGCGGTTGGATTTGGTCTCGCGTTTTTCTTCGGGCGAAACGGCACAGGCGACTTTAGACCGGCTCGGCGGTTTGGGCTGGCTGAAAACCAAGGCAAAAGCCAAACGCGCGATGCGCGATATGGCTGATGAATTACTGCGCCTTTACGCCGAAAGAAAGCTCGTGCAGGGTTTCGCTTTTTCGGGCGATACGCCGTGGCAAATCGAATTTGAAGACGCTTTTCCATATCAATTAACGGTTGACCAGACGACGGCGATTGAAGATTTGAAGGAAGATATGCAAACCGCCGTGCCGATGGACAGATTAATCGTCGGCGATGTTGGTTACGGCAAAACCGAAGTGGCGATGCGCGGCGCGTTTAAAGCCGTGATGGACAACAAACAAGTCGCCGTTCTGACACCGACGACGGTTTTGGCGTATCAGCATTTTGAGAGTTTCAAGCAGCGATTCGCCGCGTTTCCCGTGAAAATTGAATTATTATCGCGTTTCCGTTCGGCGAAAGAACAAAAGGAAGTCGTCAAAGCGTCGGAAGACGGCAAAGTTGATATTTTAATCGGCACACACCGCATTTTGTCGGCGGACGTGAAATTGCCGAAGCTCGGTCTGGTCGTCGTGGACGAAGAACAGCGTTTCGGTGTCGCGCACAAAGAAAAATTGAAGCAGTTGAAAAAGAAAGTTGATGTTTTAACTTTGTCCGCCACGCCGATTCCGAGAACTCTGAATATGTCGCTTTTAGGAATGCGCGATATGTCGGTGATCGAAACGCCGCCGCGCGACCGTCTGGCGATTAACACGCAGGTCGTGCAGTTTTCCGAAGGCGTGATTAAATCGGCAATCGAACTCGAATTAGCCCGTAACGGTCAGATTTTCTTTATTCACAACCGCGTCGAATCAATCGAATCAATCGCCGCGCATATCAAAAACATCGTCCCGCACGCCCGCGTCGTCATCGCGCACGGGCAGATGAATGAAAAAGAGATGGAAAACGCCGTGCTGGATTTCGTCGGCTACAAATTCGACATTCTGGTCGCCACGACGATTATCGAGAACGGCATTGACATTCCGCGAGCCAACACGATTATCATCAACCGCGCCGATCATTACGGTTTGTCGCAGCTTTATCAGTTGCGCGGGCGCGTCGGACGCTCGAATCGCCGCGCTTACGCCTATCTTTTGATTCCGTCGGAAGTCGAATTAACGCCGATTGCCAAACGCCGTTTGTCGGCGATTCGGGAATTTTCCGATTTGGGCGCAGGTTTCAGAATTGCCGCTTTAGATTTAGAATTGCGCGGCGCGGGCAACATTTTGGGCGGACAGCAATCCGGGCAGCTCGACGCGCTCGGTTTCGATCTTTATACGAAAATGCTGGAGCGCACGATTCAGGAATTGAAAGGTGAAGAAATCGAGGAAGAATCGAGCGTTTCGATCAATCTCGGCGCGGACGTTTCGATTCCGAACGGTTATATCAGCGAAACGGCGCAGCGTTTGCGAACCTACAAACGCATCTCGTCCGCCGATTCCGAAAGTGCGCTGGCGCAGATTTACGCGGAAATCGGCGACCGTTACGGCACGATTCCCGAATCGGTTGATAATCTATTCGATTACGCTCGCCTGAGAAAATCAGCCGAAAAAATGCGCGTCCTGTCAGTTGATAAAACGCGCGATGGTTTCGCCGTCAAACTCGGCGAAAATGCCAAAGTCGCGCCTGAAAAGTTGATGCGGTTTCTATCGGAAAATTCCGAATCTTCATTCTCGCCGAACGGCATTCTGAAAGTTGCGCTGAAGGACGGCAATTTAATCGAAACAGCGCGGCGCGTTCTGGAAGAAATACGCGCATAATTTCTCGTTTTTATTCGTGCTGCGTTATGTCGTTCGCGGCTAAATTTTTTAGACCAGTGCTATGTAACCGAAATTTTTGGAATTGCCGTCTTCGTTTAGAGTCCACGCCCCGCCGCGCGTACGGTTTTCGCCAGCAAAGCGCGGCGAAAACGGCAAAGTGCGTTCCGCGTTTGGACTCTGAACAAAGACGGCAATTTGATTATTAACTGATGTTACGCAAAAATGCGGCTATGTCGCCTGATGTGCGGAAAGGCACAGCCTTTCCGCACATCGGCGGGCAAAGCCCGAAAAAACATTGGCTGCGTAACATCATTTATTAAAACTTAGATTGCACTAGCACTAGGAATCCTGCACTTTTTCGCTTTCGGCGAGTTTTTCAGTCTTCACGGGCGGCGTTTTCGCGGGCGAGGCGGTTGGCTTCGGCGCGGTCGGACTCGGCGTTTTTACCGGACTCGGCTGCGGATTTATCGTCGGCGCGGGTGTCGGCTGCGTGTTCGCATTAACAGGCACAGGTGTCGGTTTGCCGGTCGGCGTTGCTGCCGGTTTGACGTTCGCATTGATATTCGCGTTAGGGTTTATCGGAACAGGAACATAAACCGTGCCGTCCTGCATAAATATACTGTTCGGGTTATTCGGGTCAACCATTTGTCCGCCCTGCGGCATTTGATACATCGGTGCGCCCGGCGGCGGAACGCCGCGCGCCCAAGGATTATAGCCGTCGCCGAAACCGTCGCTGTTCGGAACGGCTTGCGGCTGGGTCAGCATCATATTTGAATTGCCCGCCGTCAGCATATCCGTCGGATACTGCATCATATTCGCCGCGCCCTGTTCGCTTAATCCAGTCGCCGGATTCAGCGGCTGAACCGGCTGACCGTTCGCGTCGGTTTGCAGAACGGTCGTCGGATCAGTTTGCTTGCTCGAAGTCGCATAAATAAAACTTATCGCCAGCAAGGAGATTCCTGCTAAGACGACGAACGCCGTTTTCCACAGATTATTTTTGACGTTTTCATTTTCTCGTAAAGCGACATTTGGAACGACAAAACTTTCCGCTACGCCGGAATCATCAGCGACGGCGGTCAAGTCGCGGCTGAATTCGGCGGCGGTTTGATAACGCATATCCGGGTTTTTCGCCAACGCGCGGATAATGATCGGCTCAATCGCGGCGGGCAGATCGGCGCGAAAAGAGACGAGCGGCGCGGGCGGATTATTCGCCTGTTTGAGCAGTAAATCCATCGAATTTTCCGCCGTGAACGGAACTTCGCCCGCCAGCATTTCATAAAAAATCACGCCGAGCGAATAGATGTCTGAACGCGCGTCGGGTTCGGCAACCGAAGAATTTTGTTCGGGCGAAAGATATTCTAATTTTCCCGTCGAATTTTCACTATCGAAATTATTTTCTCCGTCGTCATTCTGAACCGTGCCGAAATCCAAAATTTTGACGATTTCCGCATTGTCTGCCGTGCGGACGAGCAAGATATTTTCGCTGTTTAATTGCCGATGAATGATGTTGTTGGCGTGCGCCGCCGATAACGCGGCGGCGATTTGCTGCGCGATTTTTACGGCGCGGTCGGAGGCGAAAGAGCCTTCACGATTGATAAAACTTTTCAGGGTGTCGCCGTCCGCGCCTTCAAAAACGATATAGGTCGTGCCGTTTTTGTCCGCGCCGAAATCGGTGACGTTTAGAATGTTCTGATGAGAAATATGTGAAACCGTCCGCGCTTCCTGTCGAAACTGCTTGACGATTTTTTCGTCTACCGCGAGCGCGGGCGCGAGAATTTTGACCGTCACGGGCGTATCCATCAAAAGATGAGTTGCGCGATAAACTTTGCCCAAACCGCCGCCGTCGCGCAATATCGAATCAACTCGATATTTTTCCACTAAAGTTTGTCCGATAAATTGATCTAACATTTTAATAATATTTACTCGCTTTTCAATTATTCAATCTGAGAAGTTATTTGCTGCAATAATTTACGTCGTTCATTATACGCCCAAAAGAACGATTCGATTCAAAAAACTTGTCGTTCGTTGTTACAAAATCAACATTGAAAAGGTTTGACAAAGAAAATGCGGACGAAGCCGAAACTTTCGTCCGCACAAATTTTTCGGGTTTTAAACGGATTATCTTAAAACGACGAAAACGATCACCAGCGCGAACAGAACGAGTGATTCGATCAGAGCCAGCGCGATAATCATCAATGTCTGCACGGTTCCGGCGGCTCCCGGATTACGCGCTGCGCCTTCGGTCGCTTTCGCGCCGACGATTCCCTGACCGATAGCGGCGAGTCCCGCCGCCAAACCGAAACCGATACCGGCGGCAATCGCTTTCGACGACGCGACGGTTGATTCGTTATCCGCTGCGCCCTGCGCCATCGCCGGAATCGCCATTAAAACCAGTGCCAGCACTGAAAAGAAAATGTGTTTATATTTATTTATTGTGTTCATTTTTTGTCTCCTAAACTATTTTTATTTTATCAGTGAAGACTTTCCGGCGTAACTTTTTTGTTAGATTTGCAGTTGGTTATAATTTCGCCGCGCTTCCGGTATGCACTCGATTTCTACTCTCGTTGGAGTCGAGGCTCCTGTGGCGTGCGGGCATCGCTTTCTATGAATCGCAAACTCTCAAAAACCAGTTCGGCTGGTCAGCCTTCAAAAAACTTTATTTAAGTGAGAAGTGAGAAGTAAAAAGTGAGATGGTGGTTTTTACTTCTCACTTTTCACTTCTCACTTTTCACTTCTCACTTCTCACCTATTCTAGACGTGCGCCGTCGCCAACGCTTCGCCGGTTGCTTCCGAATGTTCGCCGCCGTGCGCGTGATCGTGCGGCGCGTGTGAAACTTCGCTCAAATAAATCATCGAGAGCAGCGTGAAGACGAGCGTCTGCACGAACGCCACGAAAACCGCCAGCGGCATCAGCAGCACGGGCAGCAAAAACTGCGTATACGGCGGAGCCAGATTTGAAATCTGCCCGGACACCTGTTCGTCGGCGAACATATTGGCAAAAAGCCGCACACCCAAAGTTATCGGGCGAATCATATTGCTGACCAGTTCGATGGCAAAAATTAAAGGCGTGATAATCAACGCCATCAGCAGAGGCAGTCTCGGTCCGGCGAAATGCGCCAGATGATTAACCAATCCGTTTTCTTTAATCCCGACGTAGTTGTAATAAACGAACGACGTGATGCCGAGCGCGAAAGTGACGTTGACGTTTGCCGTCGGCGACATAAAAAGCGGCACGAGTCCCATCAAATTGGAAATCAAAACCAGCACGGCGAACGTCGCCACCACCGGAAAATATTTATAGCCGTGTTCGCCGACGACCGAGACGATCATATCTTTTAACGCCAGAAAACCGGCTTCGAGCGTTAATTGCCCGGATTTCGGATCGTCTTCGGAAAGTTTGCCCTTAAAAATCCAGATCACGAACATCGTCAAAATACACGCGATGACGAACATAATCGTATACCACGGAATCGCGGTTTCAGCCGAATATTCGCCGAAAACGGCGGTCGGCGTGGTTTTGACACCCAATTTATCGAAAAGCCATTGCCATCTCCAATAAATGTGATTCATCTGGAATTCATAAACGGGTTTTCCCAGGTAATGATTGACGAATTCAACGATGAGCGGCGTATGGTGTCCGCCTTCGGCTGCGAATAAAAACATTTTTTATAATTCCCTGCTCTTAAAAAAAGTTGAAAATAAAAGAATCAAGCCTTCGACCATAATCGCTAGAGCGAAACTCGCCAACCCAAGAATCACGGCGATAATCGGGAAAATATCGGTTAAAAAAATAATTGCCAGAATCACGCCGAGCGTTAAGTATCTTGAAAAATAGCGAATCGCCAGAAATCGCGGCTTTTCACCGTGCGCGACCGTGCTGTCAAAAATTTT
>JAJAZE010000155.1 GCA_026785925.1 Pyrinomonadaceae bacterium | reverse complement strand
CAATTTGGGTTTTGTATGCGCCGCCGCGTTTTTGACGATTGCGCCCGCGCGCGTATTCGATCAAAATTTCGCGCATCAGCCGCGCCGCAATGCCGAAAAAATGGGCGCGATTTTGCCATTCAATCGGATTTTGTCCGATTAATCTCAAATATGCTTCGTGAACCAAAGCCGTCGGTTGCAGCGTGTGATCGCTTCGTTCGCGCCGCAGATAATTGTCCGCCAAACGGCGCAATTCGTCATAGACGAGCGGCAGAAGTTCGCCTAAAACTTCTTGCCGACCCGATTTTATTTCGGACAAAAGCTGCGTTATCGATTTATCGCTCATCGCGCACCAATCGAAAATTCATTGTTTGAAAACGGGAGACGAACAAATTCCTAAGGATTAAACAGATCAAGAATAAGCGGCTTTTTCCCAAATCGCAAGAAATCGGCGGCGGCGAAATTTTTTTGAGCCGTTTTCTTTACTTTTGTCGCATTACTAGACAAACCATTCTTTCGATTAAAAATGCCGTTGAAAATCCGTCGAACTAAAAATGGCGAGCAGCGGTTTCAAATAGGAAGAAAAAATCAATACAAAAATCAAAGAGGAGAATTCCAATCGTGAAAAACCAAAAAACAATCAAATTATCAATCGTGGTCATCGCGCTTTGCCTGACCGCCGTCTTCAATATCAACGCGGCGGACGGCGACATTGATTCGTCGTTTGTCAGCCGTCTGTTCGGCGGCGTGTATCCCGGAACCGGCGTTGACGCTTCGACCGCGGAGTCGGTCGTTTTACAGCCCGACGGCAAAATGCTGGTCGGCGGCACATTTAAATCGTTCGCTAACCGCCTCCAAAACGGCATTGCCCGCCTGAATGCCGACGGCACACCGGATTACGCTTTTTATCCGGCGGTCAATGGCGACGTGCGAGCGGTCGCTTTGCAGGCGGACGGCAAAATTTTGATCGGCGGTGATTTCACGCAGGTTGGCGGACAGGCGCGGGTTCGCGTCGCCCGTCTGAACGCGGACGGCACGCTCGACGCGGCGTTTCAGAATCCGAGCGTTAATAATCGGGTTTATGCGATTACCGTTCAGCCGGACGGTCGGATTTTAGTCGGCGGCAGCTTCGATGCAGTCGGCGGACAGCAGCGTCGGAGTCTGGCGCGCGTCAATGCGGACGGCAGTTTAGACGCGACTTTCGGCGATCCGCCGATCAGCAGCGTCAGCACGGTTTACGCCGTCACCGTGCAGGCGGACGGCAGAGTTCTGGTTGGCGGCAATATATTTATCGGCTCGACCTCAAGTTATTTCGGACGCTTAAATGCCAACGGAACGCTCGACGCGACGTTTCAGGGCTACACAAATGACCGCGTTTACAAAATTAAAATTCAGGCTGACGGAAAAATTCTGATCAGCGGTTCTTTCACGCGCGTCGGTCCAAGCAACAACCGGTTCGACCGCAAAACACTCGCCCGTCTGAACGCCGACGGCACGGTTGACCCGTCGCTCGGCGACATCGGCGCGACGGTTTCACCATTCAGCATTTACGATTTCGTCACTTTGCCGGACGGCAGAATCATCATCGGCGGCTCGTTTTCCTCGCTCGCCCCGCGCAACGGTCTGGTGCGGCTTCAATCGGACGGCACGATTGACTTGACTTTCGACGCGAACGTGCAGGGAACGGTCGTCAATGT